>JANPIY010000281.1:0-8112 GCA_031425255.1 Planctomycetota bacterium | reverse complement strand
GGTGACCAGGGTCGACACCATGCACTTCGATTGGGCGGGCGGTTCGCCGGCGAGCGCCATCTTGAACGATTCCTTCAGCGCCCGTTGGAGTGGCGAGCTCCAGCCGCGTTACAGCGAGCCGTACACCATCACCGTGCGTACCGATGACGGCGTGCGGATGTGGCTGGATGGCCAGCTGGTGATCGACCACTGGTTCCTGCGCGGCGCCGCCAATTCCGACTTCACCTTCCCTGCCGAGGCTGGCCGCCGCTACGCCGTCCGTATCGAGTACTACGAGCACCTCGGCTCGGCCGTCGCTCAGCTGAGCTGGTATAGCGCACGCGAGGCCAGCGGGCCGATCCCGGCCACGCAGCTCTATCCGCTGCCCACGCCAGTGGTCAGCGTTGCCGACGTCGCCGCTCCACTTGCGGAAGATGAGGCCATCACCCTCGCCGGCACGGTCAGCGATATCGGCTCCGCAGCCATCGCCCTGGCATGGACCGCGAGTGGTCCGGGACCCGTGAACTTCCTGACTCCGAACCAGGCGGACACCGTCGCGCGTTTTGCCGTGGCCGGCACCTATGAAGTGAAGCTGTGGGCCTTCAATGGACATCTCACGGTCAACGACTCCACCATCGTCACGGTGGTCGCGTCCGACATCAGCAGCGATCTGGTCGCGCATTACGCCTTCGACGAGACCAGCGGCACGAGTGCCTATGACAGCAGCGGCAAACAACACACCGGCGTGGTGATCGACGCCAGCCGCGCCACCGGCAAGAGCCGCGGTGCCCTGCATTTCAACGGCGCCTCCTACGTCTACGCGCTGAGCAATGAAGACCTCGATGCGCCGATCCAGGCGCTGACGCTGGCGGTCTGGTTGAGGCCGGACGCCACCCTCGCCCAGATGGCCCACCCCTGGCCGATGCCGATCTATCGCGCGCAGTACGAGGACAGCAGCGGTTATGCGCTGATGGCCACGGCCAACGACAGCGATCAGTTCGGCCTGCGCCTGCATCACCAGGCGGGCACTGGTCAGATGGTGGAGGCCAACACCACGGCTGCGTTCACCCCAGGGGCATGGGTGCATGCGACCGGCGTGTACGATGGCACCACCGCCAAGCTCTACCTCGATGGCGTCCTGGTGCAGAGCGTGGCGACCGGTCCCATCACTTTGCGCCAGGCGCCGCACTCACCGCTGTTCCTCGGTTATGGCTTCGTCGGGCTGATGGACGACGTCCGCATCTACCATCGCGCTCTGACTCGCACCGATCTCTACGCGCTGGCGCAGGACGGCTCCGATCGCCGCACGCCCGGCGTGGACGCCGGCAGCGACCGGATCGTCACCCTGCTGACGCCCACCACCACCTTGTCTGGCAGCGCCAGCGATGATGCGGGTTCGGGCACCACCCTGATGGCGTCCTGGAAACAGGTCGCGGGTCCGGCAGCATCGACGTTCGATGATAAACACCGCCTGGCGCCGCAGGTGACCTTCGCGGTCGCCGGCAGCTACCGCTTCCAACTGACGGTTTCCGATGGCGTGCTCAGCGGCAGTGACGAGATGCGGGTGGAGGTCGACAGCGGTGCAGTGGACCTGACCTCCGGCCTCATCCTGCATTACCGCGCTGACGAGGTCAGCGGAACCCTGGTCGCCGATACCAGCGGCCGCAACCATGCCGGCACCTACCTCGGCAATCCGCAATGGAACGACGAGGGCCGCTTCCTGGGCGCCCTGCAGCTCGACGGTGCCAGCGTCGTGACCACTCCGTCGGCCGCCGATCTCAGCGGCCTGTCGCAGATGACGCTCGCACTGTGGATGCGCGCCGATCGGGCGCTGGTGGACATGGCCCATCCCTGGCCGTTCGCCATGAACCACGCCGATTATGCCGGCAATCGCGGCTTTGCGTTGATGACCACGGTCGCCGACACCAACACCTTCGGCTTCCGCCTGCACACCGGGACCGGGCGCCGCGAGGTGACCATGGAGGGCGTGGCCGCGGGCACCTGGGTCCAGGTGGTGGCGACGTTCGATGGGCAGACCATGCGCCTCTTCCGCGACGGGGTGCTCATCGACAGCAACGTCACGGGAGCGATCCCCTTGCCGCCGCTGGACGCCCCGCTCCAGGTCGGCGAGGGCTTCGAAGGTCTGCTCGATGACGTCCGCATCTACGATCGGGCGCTGTCGCCGACGGAGGTTCAATCGTTGCATGCGCTGGTTCCGCTCGCCGCCAGCGGTTGAGCCCACCTCACCACGCGCATCGCGGTGGCGTCTTGCGCCCTCGCGTCGTGGTTCGACCATGCCGCCCGTGAACCTGCACCGCTGCGCTCCTATTGCTGCTCCTGTGAGGAACGCCCCATGCGCGTGGTGATCCTGGGGGCGGGTGGTCACGGGCGGGTGGTGGCCGAATCAGCACGCTTGGCGGGGTTCGAGGTGATGGGATTCATCGATGGGGACCCGGCGCTGCTGGGCACCCGCCCACTGGGGATCCCGGTGCTGGGTCAGACCGCCGAGCAGGTGAGCAGGCAGATCGAATACGCCGGCGTCCTGCTGGGTGTCGGACGCAATGCCATCCGGCTGCAGTTGCTGCGCAGGTTCATCGCCGACGGATACCAACTCCCCGTCGTGGTCCATCCACACGGTTGGGTGAGCCCGAGCGCCACCGTCCTCGCCGGCAGCGTGGTGATGGCCAATGCCACCGTCCAGACCAACTGCCGCATCGGTGCCGGAGTGATCATCAACACCAATGCCTCGGTCGATCACGATGGCGTGATCGGTGATGGCGTACATGTCTCGCCCGGTGCCCACCTCGCCGGCGGGGTGACGGTGGGTGAGGGCAGCCATATCGGTATCGGTGCGAGCATTATCGAGGGCCGTCGCATCGGTTCCGGTTGTATGATTGCCGCTGGAGCCGTGGTCATCCGCGACGTCGCCGATGGCGAACGGGTCGCAGGTGTACCGGCGCACGTCATGCCGATCCGGAAATCCTTATGAGCAATGCGCCCATCCCACGCGTCTACCTGTCATCGCCACATCTCGGGGGCGACGAGTTGGCCTTCGTCCATGAAGCCTTCTTCGCCAATTGGGTCGCCCCGCTCGGTCCGCACGTGGATGCCTTCGAGCGCGAGATGGCCACCCGTCATGGGGTGGTCGCCGCCGTCGCGCTGTCCAGCGGCACCGCCGCGTTGCACCTCGCGTTGATCTGCCTCGGCGTCCAACGGGGGGATGAGGTCTGGTGCGCCTCGCTGACCTTCTGCGGCAGCGCGAATCCGATCGCCTATGTCGGTGCGACTCCGGTCTTCGTCGACAGCGAGCGCACCAGCTGGAACCTGGATCCCGCGCTGGTGGCGCAGGCGCTGGACGATGCCGCCCGTCTGGGGCGCCTGCCCAAGGCGGTGATCGCCGTTGATCTCTATGGCCAATGTGCCGACTACCTCTTGCTGGCAGCCGCCTGCGAACGGCATGGCGTGCCCCTGGTGGAGGACGCCGCCGAAGCCTTGGGCGCGACCTACCGCGGCCGACCCGCGGGGGTCTTCGGGCGCTGCTCGATCCTCTCGTTCAATGGCAACAAGATCATCACCACCGGCGGTGGCGGCATGCTGCTGTCGGATGACAAGAAGCTGTGCGACGAGGCGCGCTTCCTCGCCACCCAGGCGCGCGATCCGGGGCCGGTGTACCAGCACAGCCGCATCGGCTACAACTACCGCCTGAGCAATGTCAGCGCCGGCATCGGACGTGGGCAGTTGCGCGTGCTCGACGATCGCGTCGCCGCCCGCCGACGGGTCTTCGAGCGTTATCAGATCGCTTTGGCCGATCTCCCAGGCCTGAGCTTCGCTCCGGACATCGACCACCTGCCGGGTACCCGCTGCACCCGCTGGCTGACCGTCATCCAACTCGATCCCGCGATCATCCCGGGCACTCCTGAGAAGCTGCGCCAGGCCTTGGAGGCGGAGAACATCGAGGCCCGGCCGGTCTGGAAACCCATGCACCTGCAGCCGGTCTTCCAGGGTTGCCGGGCCATCGGCGGCGCGGTGGCTGACGAATTCTTCCTCCGCGGCCTGTGCCTGCCGTCGGGATCGCTGCTGAGCGTGATCGATCAGAACCGCGTCATCGCCATCGTGCGCCGCCACTGCGGCGGGACGGTGTGACCGACCCCGTGGACTCTTTCCAGGGCACCAGCCGTTACGCCCGTCCGCGCACGCAGCGCGAACGGGTGATGCTGCCCTGGGTGTGGCTGGCGACCGATCTCGTCCTGATCGCGCTCTCCGTCGTGACGGTTGCCGTCCTGACGGAACGCAGCCTCGGTCTGCTGTCGTGGAGCGTCCTCGGGGGCATCGCCCTGGTGCAGGTGCTGGTGCATGTCCGCTTCGGGCTCTACCGCGCGGTCCTGCGCTATGTCGGCATCCGTGAACTGGCGACCATCGGCGGCGGCATGGTGCTGGGCATCGTCCTGGCGGTGGTGGCGTGCTATTTCCTCGGCCTGCCCAATACCGGCAGCGTCGGACGGATCTTCCTCATCCTGCACGGATTCTGCGCGATCAGCCTCATCGCTGGCGCGCGTCTCGCCTATCGACTGGCCTTCGAGTCGCGGCGAGCGCGGAATGGCAAACGCGTGCTCATCCTCGGGTCGGGCTCGCTGGGCGAGGTGGTGCTGCGCGACCTCCGCAATCAGCCCGACCGTGACGTCGTCGGATTCCTCGATCAGGACGCCGCCCGGCACGGCCAGCTCATCCGCGGCTGCACGGTTCTGGGCGGCCTGCCCCTCCTGCCCGAGCTGCACCGCAAACGCCCGATCGACCTGCTGGTCATCGCTGAACGGGCGCTGCCGCAGCAGGCGCTCAAGGAGGCCTTCCAGGTGAGCATGGAACTCGGCATCCAAGTGAAGCGGGTCCACGGTGTGGCGATGGCGCCTGGGCAGCCGGTGCAGTTGCAGGATCTGGCCCTTGAGGAGCTCCTCGCCCGTCCTTCACGCAACCGCGATCGCGGTCGGGTGCGCGATCTGCTCGCCGGACGCACGGCCCTGGTCACCGGGGCCGGCGGGTCGATCGGCAGCGAACTGTGCCGGCAGATCGCCGCTGCCGGTGCCACCCATCTGGTGCTGATCGATCACAGCGAGTTCAATCTCTATCAGATCGACGGCGACCTCCGCACCCGCCATCCGGGTTGCCGCATCTCGCCGGTGCTCGCGACCCTCGCCGACCGCGCCACCCTCGACGCCATCATCGCTAATCATCGGCCAGGGATCGTCTTCCACGCCGCGGCCTACAAACATGTGCCGATGGTCGAGGCGAATCCCTTCCTGGGCATGAGCAACAACCTCGGCGGGTTCCGCAATCTGCTGGAGTCATGCATCGCGCATCAGGTGCCGCACCTGGTGACCATCTCGACGGACAAGGCGGTGCGCCCGACCAACGTCATGGGCGCGAGCAAGCGCGCCTGCGAGGTGCTGCTGCAGAACATCGATGCGGGATCGACGCGCGTGTGCGCCGTGCGTTTCGGCAACGTCCTGGGCTCGTCCGGCAGTGTGATCCCACATTTCCTCGCCCAGATCGCCCGCGGCGGGCCGGTGACCGTGACCCATCCGGACGTCACCCGCTATTTCATGCTGCTGCCCGAAGCGGTGGAGCTGGTCCTGCAGGCCGCAACCGTCGCCAAACATGGCGAGATCATGATCCTCGATATGGGCGAGCCGGTGAAGATCGTCAATCTCGCACGCCAGCTCATCTTCATGACCGGGCACCGTCCCGACGTCGACATCCGCATCGCCTTCAGCGGCCTGCGGCCTGGGGAGAAGATGACCGAGGAGCTGCTGTTGGATGACAGCGAGGCGGCGACCACGGTCGATGGCATCACCATCGCCACCGCCACGCGTCGCGAGCGCAGCGAGGTGTCCGGGCTGGTCGATCAGCTGCTCATCGCCAGCCAACGCCGCGACCTCGGTGGTTTCATCCATCTGACGCGTCACCTGGTACCGGAATGGCAGCCGAGCCAGGAGTTCGCCTCCTTCATCGATGGACGTACCGACCAGTTCCCGATCATCGGCCGGGGCTGAACCGCCTCAGCGTCCGATGAGCGAACCCAGGTGCTCCTTGAGCGCGAGTTCGAGCAGACGTGCCCCCTCCGATTTGGGCACCACCATTTCTCCATTCCACGGCGGGATCGCGCCGAGCCAGTCGCTGGCGATGGGCAGCACGCCCAGGCCCTGGCCGGCGGCCAGGCGGGCCACCCGCGGCAGATGCCACGCCGAACTCACCACACCGATGCGGCGCCAGCCACGCTCGGCTGCCAGGCGCTTGATCAGCGCGATCTCCTGACTGGTATTCTCAGGCGCGGGCTCGACCAGGACCTGGGTGCCAGGAATGCCGAACTGTTCCCAGATCAGCTTGGTATCCGCGGCGAAGACTCCGGTGGTCACCAGCAACGGCGTGCGGCCCTGGCGCAGCACCATCGCACCGACGCGCAAACGATCTCCGGTCGCTCCCATTTGTGGCGCGCCATCGAAACGCCGGTTGGAGCCGCCGCCGAGAACGCAGACCACGTCGTAACGTTCGGCCGAAGCCAGGACCTCGGGATCGATGCGACGCTCCAGCGCGGTGATCAGCACCGCCCCCAGCCATTGGTTCCCACCCAAGGTCAGCACCACGAACACGATCGTCAGGGCGCCGCCCAGCCGGAGATGGCCGAGCATGAAGCCGGTGGTGGCCAAGCCTCCGATCAGCAGCCACACCAACCCCAACGGCATCAGCGCGAACTGCACGGTCAGGCGTGCGCTGTCGTCGAGCGCGACCATCAGCACGAGCATCAGCGCGAGGACGATGAGGCCCGCGCCCCAGCGCCAACGATGATGTCGGGGCGCCAGGATGACGGCGGGAATCCCGGCCATGACCAGGAGGATGGCCAGGAGCGCGAGCCAGCTCACGGATTGTTTACAGCACCGCGCGGGCGCGCGAGACGATCGAGCCGAAGAAGGTCTTGCGCTTCTTCTGCCCGATCTGGGCATAGTCCGGCTCGTTGCCGTCGAGCACCGCGCGGCAGTCGTGTTCGATTTCGGAGGCGTCCTTGTAACGCTTGTCCGGTTCACGGGTCATCGCGCGGCGGATGATGGTGGCGAGGTGCTTGTTGATGTTCGGACGCAGGTGGCGTGCGGTCGGCTGGCGCGTCGCATCGCGCACCAGTTGGATGGTGTCCTCAGGCGTGCTGCCGGCGAAAGGCGGCTGGCCGGTGACCGCGAAGTACATCGTCGCACCCAGGGCATAGATGTCCGTGCGCTCGTCGAGCTGACCGCCGCTGATCTGTTCGGGAGCGAGGTAGGCCGGGGTGCCGGCGATGGTGGTGCCGCCGGGTTGCTCGCTGCGCGCCATGGCGAGTCCGAAATCGGTCAGGCGGGGAGTACCGTTGGTCTCGAGCAGCACATTGGCCGGCTTGATGTCGCGATTGACGAATCCCGCCACGTGCATCGCGTGCACCCCGGCGGCCAGGTCGCGCATGATGCGCAGCGCCAGCTCATCGCTGAGGGGCCCATAATTGGCGACCCGGGTCCCGAGATCGCCGCCTCCGACCAGACGCATGGCCATGAAGGGGCACTGATTGACCATGCCGGCGTCGTACAAGGTGATGACATTCGGGTGATCGATGGCGCCCAGGACGCGCGCCTCGTGCATGAAGGTGTTGACCAGCTCCAGGCTGTACCCGTTCCGCGCTGCGTACTTCGGGCTGACGATCTTGAGCGCGACCTTCCGCCGGATGACCTTGTGCTCGGCCTCGAGGATGATGCCCATGCCGCCTTCGGCCAGGATGTGATAAAAGGTGTAATCGCCGAACGACTGCCCAATGCGCTGGATGGCCTGTCGGGTGTTGGAGGAGTCGTTCATGCGCCGTGGCATCCCAGCAGGGTCAGAAGGTGGGCGAAAGCTCAGCCGCGAGCGCTGGGCAAAGCTGATATGCGTCGTCCCAAGATGATGAATTCCGGCGGATTATGCCGGAACTCACCATCAGGGTCAAGGCATGCTGGGTGGATTGCGGACGGTTGCAAGCGATGCACCCGACCCTGAATCAGCTTGGTGAACCGGCTGCACCATTCCTACGGTTTCGTGGCCCCCTTCTTGCCCAGCTTCTGCACTGCGGCGAGCCCGCCGGCA
>JANPIY010000280.1:0-5335 GCA_031425255.1 Planctomycetota bacterium | reverse complement strand
TCTGTGGCTATGCCTTTCCTCCCTCTTCGTTGCGTTAGCTAAACAGCATTGAGCGCTGGCTGCCAGCCGGCCAGGGGCAATTTGTGGGGTTCGAATGCGAAGGCTTTGCTTCGATGCACGGTGCCCCCCACGTTCTGACGCGCTTCCCGGCCGGCTGGCAGCCGGCGGTCCCAGGGGCAGTGCTAGGCCAACAGGCGTGCGAGCTCAAGACGCGCCTCGACCAGCGATGGGTAGACGCCATGTGCGAGGGTCAGTGTGTGCGCGGATGGTTGCTTGAGATCCGGCACCATCATCGCCCGCATGCCGGCGGCATGCGCGGCAGCGATGCCGGGCTCGGAGTCCTCCAGTGCGGCGCACTCCGCCGGCGCCACCCCGAGCGCCGCAGCCGCAGCCAGGTAGATCTCCGGGTCGGGTTTGCCGCGCGCGACTTGATCGCCGGTGATGATGGCGTGAAACCGCGTGATCACCGCACCGAGCGTGCGCTCGGCATCCGCGCGGATGCTTGAGGTGGCGACGGCACGCGGCACCTGCCGCTCCTCCAGCCAGGCGATGAGTTCCAACGCCCCCGGACGCGGTAGCACCGGTCCGCTCGCGATCAGGTCGTGGTGCTCCGCACGCCAGGCCGCGCGGAAGCTGGCGACCTCGACGGCGAAACGTTCCGCCACCAGACCTTCGCTGATGGCGATCTTCCGGCCGATGAGGGTGGTGTAGAACACGTCGTCGAGTTCATGACCGAGCGTGCGCATGGCGGCTTGCCAGGCCTGCCGGGTACGCCGCTCGGAGTCGAATAAAAGGCCGTCGAGATCGCAGATCACCGCTGTCACCTGGGGAGGCGGCATCAGGCCGCCCCCCCAGGAACGGCCCTCCGGGCCTGCCCCCTCACCGTGAGACGACCGGATAGGATTGGTCGGCCGCCGATCACCCCGCCACGCCGAGCTGCTTGAGCAGTTCGGCCTTCACCGCATTGGGGTCGGTCTTGCCGCCCGAGAGCTTCATGGTCACGCCGACCAGGCGGCCCAGCGCCGCCATCTTGCCGCTCTGGACGTCGGCCACGACCTTGGGCTCCTGGGCGATGACCTGCTGCACCCAGGCGGTGAGCTGGCCGGCGTCCTGGACCTGGATCATGCCCTTGCGGGTGAAGTAGGCCTCGGGTTCCTCGCCACTGGCGAAGAGTTCGCTGCACTCGGCCTTCGCCACCACGCGGGCGACCTTGCCGCCGTCGACCAGACTGATGATCTTCGCCAAGGTCGCGAGCGGCGCAGCCACGGTGAGCGGCTTGTGCTGCTCGTTGGCCAGGCGGATGGCCTCCTCGCGCGTCCAGTTGGCGGCGAGCTTGGACTTGGCGCCCAGCTTGATCAGCGCCTCGAAATAGTCGGCGATCTCCGACTCCATGGTCAGCTCGCGGGCGACCGCACGCTCCAGGCCGTAGGCCTGCATGAAACGCGCCTCGCGCAGGTGCGGCAGCTCCGGCATCGCGGCGCGAATCTGCTCGAGGCGTTCAGCCGAGATGTGCAGCGGCGGCAGGTCGGGATCGGGGAAGTAGCGGTAATCCGCCGCGTTCTCCTTGCCGCGCATGGGCCTGGTGACCTTCTGGTCGGGGTCCCACAGCTTGGTCTCCTGGATGATCTCGGCACCGCGGCCGGCGCGGTAGAGCGCGGTCTGATTGACGATCTCGTAATCGATCGCGGCCTCGACCGAGCGGAACGAATTGAGATTCTTGACCTCGACGCGGGTGCAGAAGGCGGCCTGGCCCTTGGGGCGCACCGAGACGTTGGCATCGCAGCGCAGCGAACCTTCCTGCATCTCACAGTCGCTGACGCCGGCCGATTTCAGCGCGCGCTTCAATTCGACCAGGTAGGCATAGGCCTCCGCCGAGGTGCGGATGTCGGGCAGGGTGACGATCTCGACCAGCGGCACGCCGGCACGGTTGAGGTCGACCTCGCTGTTGGGGCCATGATCCTGGTGCACCAGCTTGCCGGCGTCCTCCTCCATGTGGATGCGGATCAGGCCGATGAATTTCTCCGAGCCGTCGGCGAGTTCGATGTTCACGCCGCCGCCGAGGCAGTACGGCTCGTCGTACTGGGTGATCTGGTAACCCTTCGGCAGATCGGGATAGAAATAGTGCTTACGGTCGAACTTGCTGTGTTCCTGCACCTTGCCGCCGAGGGCGAGGGCCGCCTTGACCGCCAGTTCGACGGCGGTGGCGTTGATCACCGGCAAGGCCCCGGGCAGTCCCAGGCTGACGGTGTCGACCTGGCTGTTGGGCTCGCGTCCGAACACCGTGGTGGCGCCACAGAACATCTTGGTGGCGGTCTTGAGCTGGCAGTGGACTTCAAGGCCGATGACGGGTTCGTAGTCAGTCATGTCGTCTCCGTGGGCGGCACAGCCTAGAACACCAGGACCACTGTCCAGCGCTCCACCCCTCGCTTGGACCTTGCGGCTGGCCCCGCGTGCTGGCAAGAAACCCGGCATGGCGAAGAAATGCCTGGCTTGCGACCTGGTCTATCCGGGCGAACGCGATGAATGCCCGGTCTGCGGCAAGGCCGATCACCTGGCGGTCATCGATCCCGCCGACCGGGTCCCGGATCCCGTGCCCCAGGTACTGCGCTGTGGCGTGCTGATGATCGTCAACGGCTTGTTCACCCTGGTCTTCCTGCTGCGTCCACAGCTCGGCCTGGTGTCGCTGTGCCTGGGCCTGCTGTTGCTGCTCAGGAACGAACGCGCGGTGCAGTGGGTGAGGGCGGCCCAGATGCTCAAGCTGGCGGTGGTCGGCGTGATCTTCTTGTTCTCGCCCAGGCTGGTGCTGGTACTGGCGGCGGGTGAATCCTTGGCGGTCCTGGGACTGCTCAGCAAGGACGCGCGCCAGGTCCGCCTTGGCACCATCGCCTTCATCGTGGTGCTGGTGGTCGGAGTGCTGTCCGGTCTGCTCCCTTCCCTTCCCGTGGTCGGGAATCTATGACCCCGGCATGCCCAAAGACATCGCTCCTCGCGGTCAGCCCGATGAGATCGCCACGCTGCTGAGCTGGAACGCCGAGGGCATGATCCCGGTCATCGCCCAGGCGCACGACACCGGCGAGGTGCTGATGTTCGCCTACGCCACGCGTGCGGCCCTGGCCCAGACCCTGGCCACCGGCATCGCGACCTATTTCAGCCGCAGCCGCGGCGGCCTGTGGGTGAAGGGCGAGACCAGCGGTTATAAGCAGCGCATCGTCGAGGTGCGTGCCGACTGCGATGGTGATTGCGTGCTCTACCGCGTCGATGCCCCCGGTCCGGCCTGCCATCAGCTGCGGCGCTCGTGCTTCTCGAACCGCATCGATGGCGACGGCAGCGTCCATTGCGATAAGCCGGTGATCGCATGACACGACCGCTGTGCGGAGCGTGGGGTGCGGAGTGCAGAGTGGTGGTCCCGCGCCGCCAGGTGGTGAGATGAAGGATCACGACCGCCGGCCCCTCACCGATCCCTTCCCATCCGAGGAACCCCGCACGCCACACCCTGCACTCCGCACGCTGACGGTCTCGCGTACCACCGCGCGCTTCCTCACCGATGGCCATCCGTGGGTGCGACCCGATCGTTTCACCCGCGGGCTGGAGGTGCTCCAGGCGGGCGAACCGGTGACGCTGGTGGATGATACCGGCAAGCGGCTGGCTTCGGCGCTCGCCGATCCGGCGCACGAGATCTGTGCGCGGGTCTATCATCGCCGCCCCGACATGCCGTTCGTGCCGGCGCAGGCTTTGACCCGGGCCTGGGACCGGCGGGCGGCGTTGCACGCCGATCCCGACACCGATTGCTACCGCGTGGTCCATGGCGAGGCGGACTTCCTGCCCGGCCTGCGGGTCGAGCGGTACGCCACGGTGTTCGTGGTGCTGGTGCTGGCCGATTGCGCGCTGCCCTATGCCGATGAGATCTGCCGGAGTCTGCAACGACGCCATCCCGAGGCAGTGGTGGTGCGCCGTGACCATCGCAGCGATCTCCGCCGCGAAGACGTCACCACGCGACGGTATGGCGGCGGCGATCTCGATCCGGAGGCCATCGTCATCGGGCGCGAACTCGGCGTGCGCTACCCCCTGCGGCCATTTGCCGGCCTCGCCACCGGCATCTATGTCGATCAGCGCGCCACCCGTGCCTGGCTGCTGCCGCAGGCGGCGGGCAGACGCGTGCTCAACCTCTTCGCCTACACCGGCGCGTTCTCGCTGGCGCTGCTCAAGGCCGGCGCCGCCGCCGCGGTCGACGTCGACCTCGCCGGTCCGGCCTTGGTGCGGGCGGCCGAAGCGGCGGCGCTCAACGGCTTCGCTGATCGCCATCGCATCCACCAGGAGGACTGCCGACGTTTCCTCGACGGCAGCGGCGAGAGTTTCGATCTGATCATCTGCGATCCGCCGACGGCGGCCCAGGGTGGCGACGGCTGGATCCTGCGCCGGGACTATCCCGAGGTCCTGCGAGCCGCGTGCGCCCGCCTGGCCGAAGGCGGCCTGCTGGTCGCTTGCTGCAATACCATCGGTGGGAAACCGTTTCCGCTGACGGATCAGGTCACGCAGGCGGCTCTCGCGGCCGGCATCAACCTCCAACCGGAGGCTGCACCGGCGCTCGGCGAGGACCTGCCGATGCTCAGCGGTTTTCCCGAGGGGCGCCCCTTCCGGATCGTGGCAGCACGTCGCAAGTGACTGGCTGACATTTGATTGTATGAAACGTGACGGCCGCGGGCGAGGCTCGACCTGGAAACGGAACAGACCTGGGAAGGGCGACGTTTGCATTCCCAGTTGCAACGTGGAGTCCGACGACTGGCTTCCGCTGGCGCCTGAGACCTCCCCGCCGACCCCCACCCGGTCCTCCGGACCAACTTGGAGCTCCCATGCGTACCGCCCTGATCCTCGCCCTCGGAATGATGTTCGCCGCCTCTGGCGCCGCCTTCGCGGCCGACAAGCCGGCCAACACCGTGTGCCCGAAGTCCGGCAAAGCCGCTGACGGCTCGTCCGTAGCCAACGTCAAAGACGCCGATGGCAAGGCCGTCGCCATCGCCATCTGCTGCGATGGCTGCAAAGGCAAGGTCGAAGCCGAGCCCGCGAAGTTCATCACCGCGGCCAAGGCCAACAAGAAGGCCGAGTAAGTCTCCTGACGCACGTGCGTGCCCTCTGGGGCATGACAGTCAAAAGCCCTCCCGGATTTCCGGGAGGGCTTTTTTGTGGCCCGGCGCATGGCGTGCGGGTCAAAAGCCACTCGTCTGCTGGGTAGAGCTGTTCCAACCGCAGAGGACGCAGAGGGCGCAGAGTCTGGATATCTCAACTCTGCGCCCTCTGCGGTTGGATCAGTTGAGAAGGAAGGACGAACGAGGCCTCA
>JANPIY010000279.1:0-1790 GCA_031425255.1 Planctomycetota bacterium | reverse complement strand
ATCGCGGGCAGGTCGCCCGCGTTGGGCGGTGGCGGCGGGACCGGCTGATTCCACAGCGTCTCCAGCACCCAGGCGGCGCGTCGCACCGGCAACGTACGGGTGCCATCAGCCAGGTAGGTCATCGGCCCGGTCATGCCCAGCACGCCTCCGCGCCGTCCATCCGGCGGAGCCGGGACGCGCCGGAATTGTTCGCCCTCGACGCCGGTGAGGCCGTAGTGCTTCGCCAGGCGTTCGTTGACGACCAGGAAATCGCTGTCCAGGAAGGTGGTGAGCGGAAGGTTCTGGCGCAGGACCTCGCTGAAGAATTCCAGGGGCTCGACCCGTGAGCTGTCGCGCAGGGCGTCGTCGTAATGGCGATAAAAGTCGCGATTGGGCGGGGTGCCGTTGACGTAGTTGCGGACCCCCAGCCATTGTCCGGCGAAGCTGCGGACGAATTCACGCGCACGCGGGTCGGCGAGCATGCGCTTCACTTGCGCGCGCAGGACCTTGGGGTCCAGCAACTGGTTGCGTTTGGCCAGGTCGTACAGCGCGGCGTCCGGCGTGCTGCTCCACAGCAGGTACGACAGGCGGCTCGCGAGCTGCCAGCCATCGATGGGCACCGCTACCGGGCTCTTGGCCACCGGGCTCTCGGCCGCCGGCTTGTCCTGCGCCAGGCGTTCGCTGCCGAGGTAGAGGAAGGCCGGCGAGCACAGCACGTGCTTGAGGCCCGCGCGCACGGTGAGCGCCAGGGACAGCGTGCGCTGCGCTTTCGCCTGCAGCGCCCAGGCGACGACCTTGTCGACCTCCTCATTGGTCGCCGGGCGACGATACGCGAGCGGCAGGAAACGCTCGAAGATGCCGCGCAGGTATTCCGGATCGTCGCGCTCCTCGCCCGCGTAGAGCAGGCGGCTGCGCCCCTTGGGCGGCCACTCGACGATCGGCCCCTCCCACTCACAGGTCCCCAGCCACAGCCGCGGACGCTTGGCCGGATCGAGGTCGGGATCGAAGACGAAATGGGGCCCGGCGAAGGTCCGGCGGGCTTCGAGCGCGACCACCTGCGCCGCATCCAGCTCCTTGCGGATCGCCGCGATGGCCTCGGGCGTTTTCTTCTCGTTGATGGCGCGTTCGAGATCTCCCGCGAGCACGATGGGGCGGCTCTGCGATACTTCATAGACCGTATCGCGGATGATGACGTCCTGGTTGCCGTTGTCCCAGCCGAGGTCCATGGAACGCGTCATCCCGGCCGCTCCCGCATGGAGGTACATCAGCAGCTCGTAATCCTTGGGCGCGGTCAGCGGCGCATCGATCAGGATGCTCTTCACCGTTTCGAGCGGGCTGCCATGGCCGTACTCCACCACCAGGCGGATGTCCTTCGCCACGCCCTCGCCGCTGCCGGTGAAAGCGCCCGCGCGGAAACGGAAGCGATACCAGCCATCACGGTTGACCAGTCGATTCCCCCAATCGTGGGGGATCATCGGACTGCGCCGGTTGCCCGGGTTGCGGAAGTTGTTGCCGCCCGAGAGGTACTCGATGCCGTCGCCGACGATGCGCCAGGTGAAGAGCCCGTAGGGGACGTAGCGGTATTCCTCGGCCTTCTCCTGCTGCGTATTGTGGATGGTGATCTTGTAGAGCGGCTCCTTGAGCTTGCTGACCTCGGCCGGAGTCGGGTTGTCATCGATGATCTTGCCGGACTCGTCGCGGTAGGTCACGCCGATGCCGTGGACGTATTTCACGTTGCGCGCGTCGTGGCTGAGCTTGACCACCTCGGGCTTGCGGTTGAAGACCCCCTCATCGAGCACCAGGTCGGCGAC
>JANPIY010000278.1:0-3587 GCA_031425255.1 Planctomycetota bacterium | reverse complement strand
CACGGCGCTGGCGGAGTCCTCGCGCTTGCGCGATTGGTCGCCCGCGCCGATCTCGTTCTCCACCATGCGCACCACGCCCGGGCTGCGCCGCTCGAGCATCTGCAGGATCGCCGCCTGACGGCGGAACAGGGGCAACAGCAGGCGGCAACGGTCGAGGACGAGCTTGTGGCCGAGCGCCTGACGGAGGTTGGCACAGAGTTCGTCGGTGCTGCACGGTTTGATCAGGAAACGGAAGATCTGGCCCTGATTGAGCGCGCGTACCACCGTGCCGATGCTGGCCTGCCCGGACAGCATGACGTTGACGATCTCGGGAAAACGCTGGTGTACGGTGGTGAGCAGTTCCAGCCCGCCCATGCCAGGCATCTGTTCATCCGACACCACCACATCGATCGGTTGTCGCGCGAGCAATTCCAGCGCCTGCTCACCACTGGTCGCGGTCACCGCGCGATAGGCCTCCTGGCGCACGCTGCGCAGGATGCCTTCCAGGAGATTGGCGTCGTCATCGACGAAGAGGACGGTCTGGGTCATGGCTGCTCCGGAAGATTCACGAGTGGGCTGCTTCGAGCTCGACCAGGATGGGTTCCGCGATGCTGGTGATGTGCGCGAAATTGGCCAAACGGTCGAGCATGGCGGCAGTGATGACATTGCCGGCGGCGATCAGCAGTTGGCCCTGGGTGGTCCTGACGTCGCTGCGCAGGATCTGTCCGGCCAGCAGCTTCGCGACGGGGAGCTGCTTGACGACCGGCCCGGTGCCGACGCTGCCAGCGGTTTCCTGGAGGAGGCAGGCGTGGGCGGCGGCGAGCACCTGCGGATCGTAACGACCACGGTGGCTGGCCAGCATCGCCAGGGCCTGCAGACGCGGATTCCCGTTGTGCTCCAGCTCGGCGAGATCGAAGAGCAGGCGCAGGATGCGTGATCCCAGCGGGATGGTCTCGCCGCGCGTGCTGTCGGGAGGAAACCCCGAGCCATCGAACCACTTGTCGATGTAGAGCACGATGCGCGCGACGGTCTCCAGGCGCGGGATGTTGGCGAGCAGCATGCTGCCCACCTCCGGGGTGCGCCGCAGCATGTCGGCTTCGACCTCGCTCAATGGGTGCCCGCTCTTGGCTTTGAGCGAGACCACCGGGGGAACGGTGACGTTGCCGATCTGCGCCAGCATGGCGGCGACCTCGAGTTCCCAGGGGTCGGTCACCGCCAGCTGCCGTGCCAGCAGGCGGATGTCGCCGCGCAGGGAGTCGGCGCGTCCGAAGGATTCGGGATCGACCAGGGCGAGGATCTCGGTCAGCACGCCGATGCAGCCACTCAGGGTCTTCTCCAGCAGCTCGCGCTCCGCCGTGTGCAGACGGTACTGGCGGATCCCGGCTTCGATGGTTTTGGCGAGCAGGTCGGGCGCGCAGGGTTTGGTCAGGAAGCGGAAGATATGACCTTCGTTGACCGCGCTCATGGCGGTGCCGAGGTCGTTGGCTCCGGTCAGCATCATGCGCACCGAATCGGGCGCGAGCTCACGCGCCTTGGCCAGGAACTGGATGCCGTTCATCCCCGGCATGTTCATGTCCGAGATGATCACGGCGTAGGGGCCGCCGGCGGCGAGCGCCACCAGGCCGGCCTCCCCGCCCTGGGCGATGTCGACGTCGACCATCCGCCGCAGCCCGCGTTGATAGGCGGCGAGGATGCTCATCTCGTCATCGATGCACAGGATCTTGTCAGCCATGGCCTCCACCTTTGCCAGCGGTCGCCAGCGTGATCCAAGCGGGGAGATGATCGGCGCGACCCAGGTCCTGGAGATACCTGGTATCGAGCGCACCGCGCCCGACCGCGCCGATGGCGTCGTGATGGAGCGCATCGGCGATATGTACCGCCGAGAGGGCGCAGAAGGCGTGGTTGGGACACCGCCGCGGGAAATGGTGGTAGGCCACCGCCTCGACGATCGGGTCGGAGATGCCCCACAGTCCGAGGAGGTAGGCGCCGATCTCGGCGTGGCTCGCTCCGAACCGCTCGTGCTCGCAGGTTATCAGCGAGCGTGCGGGATCCTTCGCCAGCGTCAGCACGCTGCCGTACTCGTCGGGAAGGTTGATCGCCAACACCACGCGCCCGACGTCGTGCAGCATGCCCGCGAGGTGGGCCTCCTCAGCCTGGGTCTTGTCCAGCCCTTCCGCCAGGGCGATGCGTTTGGCCAGCGCGGCGACGGCGACGCTGTGCTGCCACACCGCGTCGAGCGAGAAATCGGCCACCTGCCTGGCATTCAACTGGTTGAAGGCGTGCAGCGACAGCACCAGGGTCTGCACGGTCTCGACGCCGAGGAGGTTCACCGCGTCCGCAACATTGGAGACGTTGCGGCGCAGGCCGAAGAAGGCGGAGTTGACCAGCTGCAGCAGCTTCATCGACATGCCCATGTCCTGGGCCACCAGCTCGCCGACGGCTTTCAGCGTGGTGTTCTGGTTCTGCAGCAGCTCGATCAGCCGCATGTAGAGTTCCGGCAGGCTCGGCAGAGCCTCCAGTTTGCCGGTCAACAGCCGCAACTGCTGGCTGCCGAGCAGGCGCCGCAGTTTCGCCGCCCGGTCGATGGTGGCCTTGAGGATGTCGGCGTCACAGGGTTTGCTGAGATACTGGTGCGTCGGACCGATGGTCTTCTGCACCAGCTCGCGGTCGGCCTGGCCCGAAAGGATGATGCGTACCGTCGAAGGATACTCGCGCATCACCCGGGTCAGCAGTTCGGCTCCGCTCATCGACGGCATGCGCATATCGGAAACCACCACGTCGACCGGGGCCTTGCCCATCTCGGCCAGGGCCGCTTCACCGCTTTCGGCGAAGAGCATGTCCCATTCGTCCCGCATAGGACGCAGCATGCGCTGCAAGCCCTGCAAGACCCGGAGCTCGTCATCGACGAACAATACTTTCAGCAGGTGAGGCTCGTTCATGGTGCGATCCCCGCCAGTGGTAGCCGGATGATGAAGGTGGTGCCCTTGCCGCTCTCAGTTTCGAATGAGAGGGTTCCACCGTGTTTCTTCACCACTACCGTATGCGCGATGTAGAGCCCCTGACCGGTGCCCTTGCCGACGCCCTTGGTGGTGAAGAACGGATCGAAGATCTTGCCCCGTACATGCTCGGGAATGCCGGTCCCGCTGTCGCGGACGCGCACCTCGACGCGGTCGCCGGCCAGGCGGGTGGTGACGGTGATGAGGCCCTTGCCGCTCCCAGGGGTCCCGCCCGCGCTCCCACCCTTGGCCAACACGTCAGCGATGGCATGGGCGGCATTGACCACCAGGTTGAGCACCACCTGGTTGAATTCGCCGACGATGCACGGCACGGTCGGGAGGTCGGCGGCGAAATCGGTGACCAGGTCGGCGACGTATTTGTACTCGTTGCGGGCGACCACCAGGGTGGTGCTGATGGCCTTGTTGAGGTCGGTCGGCCTTTTTTCGTCCAGATCCGGATGCGAGAACTCCTTCATCGCCCGCACGATCTCGGTGACCCGGGCGACGCCTTCGAGCGATTGGGCGATGGCCTTGGGGATCTCCTCGGTGAGGTAGGCGATATCGGCGCGTTTGGCCGCGGCGTCGATGTCGGCGATGAGGTTGCCGGGTGGT
>JANPIY010000277.1:0-2001 GCA_031425255.1 Planctomycetota bacterium | reverse complement strand
CGCGTGCCATCTTCCGTCGGACGTCGCCAGGGTGGAAGGGCGAGGAAGGTGGCATAGGCGGCTCGCGCCGCATCGGCCTGACCGGCGAGTTCGGCGCGCATGCCATCGGCGAGATGGACCAGCGTGCTGGCTTGTCGCCGGGCCGGCTGAGCGAGGAACGCATCGCGATCGATGGCACCGCCAAGGTAAGCGGACCAATGCCAGGCACGTTGCCCATCGGCGGCGTCGATGGGCGCCTGCCGTGCACGCGTCTGCGCATGCTGGCGAAGGCCATCCAGATCGCCCCGTGCAAGGGGAACCAGGACATCGCGCAGGAACCACAGTTCGCCCAATTGATGATCGAGCGTCAGCTCCTGCAGCTGCTGGGCGAACGGGCCGGCAGTGGGGTCGTGCGCGGCAGCGAGATCCATCCAGTGCCACCAGGCAGCGACCACCCAGTATTGGTAGGAGAGGCGGTCATCCAGAATGAGTTTGGCGGCTTGCCCGTTTTCCCCGCTGAGCAGGGCGAGATGGACCGGCAACGGTGCGCCGACAGGCACCGCCGCGAGCGCCGAGGCGACCCGGTCGAGGGCGAGCAGCGCCTGGATTCGTTCAGCCCCGACCAGGCTGGGCAGCATCGCTTCCGCCTCACCCTCGGCGATGCGCAGCGCGACTTGGCCGCGCGCAGCCATCGGCGCGGGAACACCGCCGACCAGGACCGCTTCGCGCACTGCCCATTCGACGTGCGGCAGGGTCTCGACGACCTCGCCGAAGCGACCGAGTTGCAGCAGCACGCGGGCACGTCCTTGCACGTCATCGGGATGGTAGCTGATGATGTCAGCCGGTCGTCCGAGAGCGACCAGGGCATCGATCTCGCTCCGCGGCAGACCTTTGCCCAGGCGCAGTGCATCGGCGAATCGCCACATGCGCAGGCACAGGGACGCTGCCGCCGCGCGAGCCAGGGTATCCGTGGCCAGGTGCCGTTCGACCAGGGTCAGGAAGCGGTCGACCACTGCCGGAGGTGAGCGCGTCGGCAGGGCGCGCACCGCCGTGATCCACTGATCGCGTACCGCCTGGCGCACCAATGGGCTCGGGTCCTCGGCGATGGCGGCGAGGCCGTCCGCGACCGCCTCATGGCTGCCGGTCAGCGAGAAGCGTTCGAGCAGCAGGCAGTGCGCGATCTGCCGCCAAGGCCCAGGATCCAGGCCGGCCCACACCTGTTCGGCCTCGGAATGACGCTTATCGCGATACAGGGCAAGGCCCTGGCGGTAGCGAGCGGTCTGACGCAACGTGGCCTGGTCGCCGGTATCGGCGAGGGTCGCGTATTCCCCCGCGGCATCCGCCCAGTGCTCGCGACGGAACAGCGCGTCGGCCACCGCCAGCGCCGGCACCATGGCCCTTGGCGTGGTGGTGCCGATGCGGACCGGGCCGAAGGCCTTGCCCGGATAATACGCCATCAAGCCGATCCAGCCGCTGGTGAACGGGACGAAGGAACGGTGCTCGCTCAGCACCCGTCCATCGACGCTCAGGCGGATCCGCTCATCGCCGACCTCCACCTCGATGCGGTAGCGCCTGCCCAGCTCGAGGCGGAATGGCGACATGGCCAACTGCTCGCCGCCCGGTTGCTGCGTGATGCCTGCGAACTGGTTGTCGTAGGCGCCGGTCTGCGCCAGCCAGGAGGTGCTCTGGTAGAGCGAGCGAGCGCTGGTCGGCATCTGCTCGTACCACACCACGCTGAGATCGCCTGGCGGATGTCCGGGGAGCATCTCGGCATCGAAGGCGATCGTCACCGGCACCTGCAGACGCTGGCCGAGCGAACAGGCGCTGAGCTGGCTGCCGAGGCTCACCAGACGGTCACCCTCGACGGCGAACTGCCCTTCGGTCACACTCCAGCGCGTCTTCCAGACAGGATCATCGAAACGGTGCACCACCGGCGCCGGATCAAATCCGACCATCCGACCCTCGCGCCACAGCGAAGCGACGCCGATCCCGACCAGCGCCAGCAGGACCAACCACAGGAGC
>JANPIY010000276.1:0-13292 GCA_031425255.1 Planctomycetota bacterium | reverse complement strand
AAGGCGGCCAAGGCGAAGGATGGTGGCATGGTTGAGGTTCTCCCAGCGGTGACGGAGTTCAGATGCCGGTGCGACAAGAGCCTCCACTGAATGGTCGGGATGCAATCAAGGTGTCGCAATAATGGATGCATGGTTCGATGGACTACGCCGCTCCTGGTGACTGAGCGCTCTCAGCAGGCGGGCGCGTCATGTCGCTTTGCAGGAGGTCAACGGCACCGTCCTGCAGGTTTGCATCTGGGACCACGAGCAGAGGGTGGTTGAGACCCAGAACGTTGGCACACGGATTGCCTAGGTTTTACGCATCACCTACTCCTGTGATCGGGCGTTCCCATGGCTGACTTCCAATCTGGTCCGCGTCGGTCCCGCCTGTGGTGGCGCGTCATCCCCATCTGCATCGGCCTCGCCGTAGCCGGCTATCAATTTTTCGGTGCGCCTGAGTTCACCAACCCCGAGACCGGGAGGAGCGCGCGTCTCGGCCTGACGGATTCCGAGGAAACCGCGCTCGGCGTGCAGGGCTTCCGGGAGATCGTCTCACAGTCGAAGGTCATTACCTCTGGTCCAGGATATGAGCAGGTGATGCGCGTGAGCGGTCGCTTGGCGCGGGTGATGACCGACACCGTGCGTTTCGATTGGCAGGTAGCGGTCATCGATGATCAGGCGCAGAACGCCTTCTGTCTCCCTGGCGGCAAGATCTGCGTCTACACCGGCATCCTGCCGATCACCAAGACGGACGATGGATTGGCGGTGGTACTCGGCCATGAGATGGCGCACGCCACCTGCCATCACGGCGCCGAGCGCGTCTTGCGCCAGAACATGACCCAGAGCGCGATGCTCGGCGTGCAGGGCTCGATCGGCGATCTCGACTACCAGCAGCAGCGCTCGTTGATGGGCCTGATCGGCGCGGGTGCGCAGTACGGCGTCCTCCTGCCTTTCAGCCGCGCACATGAGAGCGAGGCCGATCTGGTCGGCCTCAAGTACATGGCTCGTGCTGGCTATGATCCGCGCGAGGCGGTCGCTTTTTGGACCCGCATGGCGGAGGCCTCCGGAGGCGGCGGGGGCCAATCGGAATTCGCCTCGACCCACCCGCTGCATGAAACGCGCATCAGGCAGATCCAGGAATGGCTGCCGGAGGTGATGAAGGAGCGCACGGTGGAGTGATCGTGACGGCTCCGGGGTCCGGTGTCCGAACTACAGACGCGCGTGCATCACAATCATTGTGTTAGAAAAGACCTCGGTCCCGAGACCGGGACAAGGGCAGTTTTTTAGGGTGCCGGCGCAATCCGGATCACGTGGTTCACCGGTACCATCGCGGTGACGATGGCGGCGGCGAGGGGCGCGCGTACGGCTTCGGTCGCCAGTACGGTCTTCTCGATGTCCGCCTTGCCTGCGGCGCCATGGAACTGTTTCTTGATCTGTTCGGTCTCGTACTGCTGTTTCTTCAGCACCGCCTCGTCGACTTTCTTGAAGGCGTCACTGAAGGGATTGACGGCGAAGTTGTCAGCGAGATTCACGCCCGCGGCGAGCTGTTCGGCCGTATAGGTGCGCGACTCAGCACCCCAGGTCACCGCGTACGTCGCTGCGGCGCCACCTTTCGCGATCAGCAGGAAGCGGTTCAGCTCCTGGTTGAAGGGGACCAGGGTCATCCCAGAGCGGATGGAGTTGTGTTTGTCGAGCTCGCCAGTGGCGCAATAGGGGTACCGCGTGCTGGTGATGGCGATCGCGCCGGCGCCCGCCTGGGTCACCTGATGTCCAGCGGTGGCGGTGGCGGTGTGGTTGCCGAGATCGACCGTGATGGTGCCGACCGTGCCATCGCAGCCGAGCCCCTTCAGGAAGGCATAGGCCATGATCAGGTGACCGGCCCAATCGGGATGGACGCCGTCAGGGCCGGCGACCTCGTAGGTCGCGGCATAGCGTTTCTTCGCCGCCCAGAAGGTGGTGTACATCGGCCAGAACACGTCGGCGAAACGGAGGTCGTGCTCCTGCGCCAGGGCGAGGTCAATGTTGCGGAAGGCGCACAGGTTGAGGTTGAGGTCCTCGACCGTGCCGGTCGCGGTCTTCACCCAGCTGGGCATCTTGCCGACTGGACCTGGGGAGCCGATCACCACGCGTGCGCCGCTGGCTTTGAGGCCCTGCGCCACCGCGCCGTAATTCTCGCGGTACCACTTGGCATTGGCTTCATCGAAGGGTTTGTAGCGGTGGTCGTTCATGCCGTAGCACAGCGTCGCCACCGTGGGCTTGAAACGCAGGCAGTCCTGCCCCATGCGCTTCTTGAATCCCTCGGCGGTCTCGCCACTCCAACCATATTGGCGCGCAGTGATCGCCAGTTCCGGCAACACCACCGTCAGGTAGGTCTCGATGATGCGCGAGTACATCTTCTGCTCGGTGATCGAATCGCCGATGATCGCCAGGCGATCATCCTTCTTGAGGTACAGCGTGGTATAGACCGGGGCCTTGAGCGGTTCGAACTTGGCGAACTCAGCGCCTTCCGGCCGGTTCTCCAGCCGTTCGGCGGCGATGAGGAGGCCGGGGAACAGGCCGATGAGGGCAAGCAGACAAGGCAGCAGGGTGCGCATGGTATGACCGTTGGACGTGGGAGCGTGCGGACAGGAACATGGAGTACCCGTCCCGTGGTCGTCCGTTGCCGCGCCGGCTCGCTTCGGCGGGCGGATGCTGGCTCATGCCGCCCATCCGCTGGCGACCTCTCGGCTCAGAGCTTGAGCTTGTCGCGCAGCACCGCCGCCTGCTCTGCGGTCAGCGGCTTCCAATCGATGAGCACCCGCGGTAGTGCGGCGCGTAGCCGAGCGACGTCCGCCGCCGGCGTATCGACCTGTGAGACGGTGAGCTTCTTGAGCGTCGGTAGGTCCTTCAGCGCGAGCAGTGCGTCGACGCCCAGGCGCGCCTCCTGCAGCGAGAGTTCCTCAAGGGCCGGCAGGCGGGTCAGGGCGACGAGCGCGGCATCGCACAGGCTCGGAGGTCCCGGAGGCCGACCGGTGAGGCGCTGACCGACGGTGAGCTTGCGCAGCGAGGTCATGGACCCCAGCGCCTTGAGGCCGTCGGTGGTCTCGGTGTTGTGCCAGAGGCGCAGGCTGGTCAGGCGCGGCAGCGTGGCGATCGCCACCAGCGCCGGATCGCCCACCTTGGCGCCGGCCAGAGTCAGGCTCTCGAACTCCGGCAGCACGGCGAGGTGGGCGAGGCCCGCGCCGGTGAAGGCAGGGTTGCTGCGCGAGGGATGGAACAGCGCCAGGGTGCGCAGCTTGGGGAAGCCCGCCAACACGCGGCAACCGTCATCGCCGAAAGCGCTGCTGTTGAACGAGAGGCTCTGCAGCGCGCCCAACCCGGCGAGGAGGCGCAGGTTATCATCGGTCACCTCGCCGCCGTCGAGGTTCAGCTGGGTCAAGGTGGTGATGGCGGCGATAGCGCGGAAGTCATCGCCGGTGAAGCCCTTGGTCGAGCCGTTCAAACCGGTGATCACGCCCGCCTTCTCGCTGACCTTGAAACCGCGCGCCGTGAGGGTGGCGGTGTCGGCGCCCAGGCAGCAGGTGGAGCAGAACAGGAGCAGGAGGTATGGGCGCATGGCGGTCTCGTACCCTGATTAGCTGCCACCGCCCGATCCCACGGACTTTTTCTTGAGAGGAGAGGCACTGGCGACGGGTGTTCCCAAGAATGCCGTGGGATGTGGTATCCTCCGGCTAATCCCCCGCGAAGCCCCATGAACGCACCGTCCGCCGACTTCATCGCCCACATCACCCGCTCGCAGCGGCACCTGCATGCGTTCATCCTGACCCTGATCTGGCATCCGGCGGATGCCGACGACGTGCTGCAGGAAGCCAACCTGGTGCTCTGGCGTAAGGCCGACACCTTCGACGCGACGCGTCCGTTCCTGCCCTGGGCCATGCGGGTCGCCCAGCTCCAGGCCATGGCTTGGCTGAAGACCCGCTCACGCGGGCGCCAGCGCCTCGATGACGCGCTGCTCGACACCATCGCCAGCGAGGCCATGGCCGAGGCGAACGAACTGGAGCCGCGCCGCCGCGCGCTCAGCGACTGCCTGCAGCACCTCTCAGAAGACCATCGCCAGCTGATCGCGCGCCGCTACCAGCCTGAGGGCAGCGTCAACGATCTGGCCAGCGAGCGTGGCAGCACGGCGAAGGCGGTATCAGAACAGTTGCGGCGCATCCGCGCTCTGTTGCTGAGCTGCGTCGAGCGGAAGACCGCTGGCGGTGGAGCGTGAGCAATACTGCCGAACTCGATGACCTGCTCAGCCGGTTGGTTGACGACCAGCTCGACGACGCCGGCACTGCGCACCTGCAAGAGGTGCTGCGCGACGATACCGCTGCGCGCCGGCGGTACCGCCAGGTGCTGGCCCTGCACGCCGGACTGCAATGGGGCTACGTGGCCGCCGCCCGCGAGGCCTCGCCAGCGGCGACTCCACGGGCGGTCGGGCGTTGGTGGTTGCCGTGGAGCGTCGCCCTGGCGGCCTCGCTCATGGTGGCGCTGATCGTCGCCCTGCGGTCGTCCGTGACGGACACCAGCCTGCTCACGGCCTCGTCCCTGAGCAACGGCACCCTCACCTGGAACGATGGCGGCACCCAACGGACGCTGGACGCTGGTCAGAGCGTCTCGGCCGGCCGCCTGCTACTGGAAGGCGCCAACGCCATCGCCGTGCTGCGCTTCGCCGACCATACCATGTTGACGCTCAGCGGTGACACCGAGGTGGCGGTTGAGGAGCAGGGGGGCAAGCGCCTCGATCTGCGCCGCGGCACGCTGGCGGCGGAGGTGACCCAGCAGCAGCCCGGTCAGCCGCTGGTGATCACCACCACCACCGCGCGCCTGGAGGTGCTCGGCACGGTGTTCACCGTCAGCGCCGGTGTCGATGCCACCGCCCTGGCGGTCGATCACGGACGCGTACGTCTCGAACGTCTTGCCGACCAGCAGGCGGTGGAGGTCGTCGCCGGCGAGCAGGCGAGCGTTTCGTTCGATACCGCCAAGCGCATCGCCGTCAGTGTGCGTCCGCAGGTTCCGGACACCTGGCAGGTGGATTTCGCCCACCGTCCCCAGGCGCACTGGTCAGGCACCTGGACCGCACCCGTGGCCGCCAGCAGCGGGCTGTTCAGTGCCGTGCCCTATGTCGCCGGGCGTGACGGCACCGGCAGGCCGTTCATCCATCACGGCGTGCGCGTGAGCGGCGAGCAGGAGGGTACACGCCCGTTCGTGCGCCTGCATGCCGGCTCGCGTCTGACCGTTCGCTTCCGCACCATGCGCGGCGACAGCCGCACGCAGATCAAGGTGATGCTGTGCATGCTGCGCGATGGTGCAGCCTTCGGCGGTACCTTCTTCGCCACGGTCGATCCGCGGTCCCATCCCGCGGATGCCGACGGCTGGCGTACCGCCGTTCTGGCGATGCCAGCCTTCCTGCCCACGCGACCGACCATCCACCCCTCCCCGATCGGACAATGCGTGATGTTCATCCTCGCCAATACCGCCGCCAAGCCGGCCGGCCTGGAGGTCGCAGCGATCACCGTGGATCGGCCATGATCACCCAGGCTCACCGCTGCACGCTGCTGCTCTGCGTTCTGATGTGCTCCGCGCAGGCGGCCGAGCAGGCCGCAGCGCCGACTCCCGCGCCGCTGCAACCCTTCATCGAACAGCACTGCTACGAATGCCATGACACCGAGGTGGCCAAGGGCGGCCTCGACCTCACGGCGCTGGCGTACGGCAGCGATCCGCGATCGCATGAACGCTGGGTACGGGTATTCGACCGCGTGACCGCTGGCGAAATGCCGCCGCCAAAGAAGTCCAGGCCCCCAGCGGCCGCCGCCAAGGCCTTCCTCGCCATCCTGGACCGTGACCTCACCGCGCAGCACGTCGCGATGCGCGGCACGGTCATGCGCCGCCTCAACCGCATCGAGTATCGCAACACCATCGAGGACCTGCTGGGGCAAGAGGTCGGCATCTATGAAGACCTGCCTGAAGAAGCCTTGTCGCACGGCTTCGACACCAACGGCGAGGCGCTCGGCCTGAGCGAGGTGCACCTGCGGCGCTACCTCGCCGCGGCCGAGTCGGTACTCGCCAACCAGGAGCTGCGCGAGGCTGCGCCCCCGCGCACCACCCGCACGCTGAGCATGGCGGATACCGGCGGCGGCACGCGCGCGCTGAAGGAGAACATGTGGCTGAAGCGCGACGACGGCGTGGTGCTCTTCAGCCTGGGCCAGTTTCCATCCACCATCATCGACCACCTCAAAGTGACCGCGGGCGGCATCTACACCGTGCGGATGGACGTGGAGATCTACCAGAGCGACCAGCCGCTGCTGGTGGAGCTCTGGCACGGCAACTTCAAGAACGGCGCCGACCACCGCATCGCCGGCTACCAGAAGCTGATGCCGGGCAAAGCGCAGCAGATCGGACTGACCGCGTGGTTCCGTCCAGGCGACACCATCCGCCCGATGATCGATGGCATGAACTATCCGCAGGAGGCCAAGAAGGGCGGCATCGAGGTGCTCAGGGCCTATAAGGGCAAGGGTCTGCTGGTGAAGGGCATCACGGTCGACGGGCCTATCGATGCGCCGGCGGCATTGCGTGGTCAGCGCCTGCTGTTTGGCGATCTTCCTGTGAAGCTGCCGCCGATGACCCCACGCGGTCGCAGCGGTGTGGCGACGGTGACCAGCAGCGATCCCAAGGCCGACGGTGCGAAGCAGCTCAAGGCCTTCGCCACCGCGGCCTTCCGTCGGCCGGTCAAGGAATCCCAGGTCGCGCCCTATGTCGCGTTGTTTGGCGACGAATTCGCCAGGGGCGCCGACTTCCGTCAGGGGATGCTCACCGCCGGCAGCGCGATCCTGTGCGCCCCTGAGTTCCTCTTCCTGGTCGAGCGTGCCACCAAGGACCGACGTCTCGACGACCATGCCATCGCCGCGCGGTTGTCGTACCTTTTCACCCGCGGCGCACCGGATGAGGACCTGTTACGTGCCGCCGGTGCCGGTGAGTTGCGCACACCAGCGGGGCTGCGGGCGCAGACCGAACGCCTGCTCAAGAGCCCGAAGCTGGAGCGCTTCCTCGGCGATTTCACCGATGGTTGGCTCAACCTGCGCGACATCGCCGCGACCAACCCTGATCGCAAGCTCTACCCGGAATACGACGATCATCTACGTTTTGCCATGGTGCAGGAGACCCGGGCCTTCCTCGGCGAACTGATCGCCCGCAATTTGCCAGCGGTCACCCTGGTGCGCTCCGACTTCGCCATGCTCAATGAGCGTCTGGCCAAGCAGTACGGCATCCCCGATGTCGACGGTACGCAGATCCGCGCGGTGAAACTGCCGGCCGGGAGTCCGCGTGGTGGTCTGCTGACGCAGGGCGCCGTACTCAAGGTCAGCGCCAACGGCACCAGCACCTCGCCGATCATCCGCGGCGTCTACGTGATGGAGCGCATCCTCGGCTTCCAGCCGCCGCCACCGCCGCCTGGGGTCGCCGGCCTGGAGCCTGACACCCGAGGCGCCACCACCATCAAGGAACAGCTGAGCAAACACCGCGAGTTGGAGAGCTGCAACGGCTGCCACCAGGTCATCGATCCTCCGGGCTTCGCCCTGGAATCGTTCGATGTCATCGGCGGCTGGCGTGAGCGCGTACGCTCGCTCGACCAGGGCGAGCGCGTCAAAGCCGACCGCTTCGGCCAGCGCGTCGGCTACAAGCTCGGCCCGGCGGTCGACCCCAGCGGGGAGATCGTCGGCGCGGGGGCGTTCAAAGACTTCGAGGAGTTTCGCGGCCTGCTGGCCAAGCAGCAGGAGCGTGTGACCGCCAATTTGGTGGCACGCCTGCTGGTCTTCGGCACCGGCCGCGAGATGGGCTTCAGCGACCGCCCGGTGATCGCGCGCCTGGTCAAGCAGCTCGGCCCCCAGGCGGGCGTGCGCGACCTGCTGCATGCGGCGGTGCAGAGCGAGATCTTCTTGAGCAAATGATGTGGGTAGTGATTTTCCATCTCGACCGGCAGCGTACGGAGCAGCTATGAACATCGGCACTGGCACTCATCTCTCACGTCGCACGGTGTTACGTGGCCTGGGCGTCGCGCTGGCATTGCCGTGGCTCGATGCCATGCGTCCGGCGTTCGCCAAGGAGCCGGCGGTTGCCGCCGCGCCCAAGCGTTTCGTCGCCATCTGCACCACGCTCGGTGTGCATCGACCGTTTCTCGAGCCGGCCACCGCCGGGAAGGGCTACGAGCCGACGCCCTACCTGCTGCAGATGAAGGACCACCTCGACAAGCTCACGGTGCTGTCTGGCGTCTGCCATCCCGATCAGAACGGTGGCAACGGCCATAGCACCGAGAACACCTGGCTGACGTCGGCGCGTCATCCGGGGCTGGTCGGATTCAAGAACACCATCTCACTCGATCAGGTGATGGCCGGACACCTCGGCCCGACCACGCGCGTGCCTTACCTCGCGTTGTCGACCGGCAACAGTTCGCTGTCATGGACCTCGGGTGGTGTGCAGATCCCAGGCGATGGTTCGCCCGCGAAGGTCTTCGCGCGATTGTTCCTGCAAGGCACGCCGGCGGAGATCATCACACAGAAACGCAGCCTGGAACGTGGTCGCAGCGTGCTCGACACGGTGAGTGGGCAGGCGAAGAAACTGCACCAGGATCTGGGGGCGCGCGACCAGGAGAAACTCGAGCAATACCTCACCTCGGTGCGCGAACTGGAGACCGACCTCAAGGAATCCACCGCCTGGCTCGACCGCCCCAAGCCCACGGTCGACGCCAGCGCGCCCAAGGACATCCCCAACCGCGACGATGTGACGGGTCGCATCCGGCTGATGAATCAGATCATGACCCTTGCGCTGCAGACTGATTCCACGCGCGTGATCACCTTTCGCGTCGAGGGCGGCGGCAATGTCCCGGTCGGTATCGATGGCGTGACCCACGGCTGGCATGAGCTGTCGCACCACGGCAAGAATCCGGAGAAGATCGCCGAACTCCAGATGATCGAGGCGGCCCAGTTCGCCGCCTTCGGTGAGTTCCTCGGTCAGCTGCGCAGCGTTCAGGAGAACGGCGTGCCGCTGCTCGACCGCACCGCCGTGATCATCGGCTCCAACCTGGGCAACGCCTCATCCCACGAGTGGAAGAACCTGCCGCTGGTGGTCGCCGGTGCCGGCTTCAAACACGGCCAGCACCTCGCATTCGACCAGAAGAACAACCTGCCGTTCTGCAATCTGTTCGTGCAGATGCTCAACCATATGGGCATCGCAGCCGACCACTTCGGCAGCAGCACCGGGACGTCGGTGCCGGGGCTCGCGTAGGCGAGCGGCCAAGGTGTGGCCTCGGAGTGGCGGGACGGAGGGGAGGCGACACGCTCTGCCGCATGCCTACGCCCGAACATCGCCGCCTCGAAGAAGACCTCGCGCGTACGAAGAACTGGAAGCGCTGGGGCACCTATCTTTCAGAACGACAATGGGCGACCGTGCGCGAGGACTACTCCGCCACCGGCGAGTGCTGGGATTACTTCCCGCACGATCACGCTCGTAGTCGCGCCTATCGCTGGGGCGAGGACGGGCTGCTTGGCATCACCGACCGCGAGTGCCGGCTGTGTTTCGGCTTGGCCTTGTGGAACGGGCGCGACCCGATCCTCAAGGAACGGCTGTTCGGCCTTACCGGCCCGCAGGGCAACCATGGCGAGGACGCCAAGGAATGCTGGTGGTATCGCGACAACACCCCGACCCATTCGTGGATGGAGGCGCTCTACAAATATCCGCAGGCGGAATTCCCCTACGAACGCCTGGTCGAGCTCAATCGCAGCCGGGGTCGTGAGCAGGGCGAGGTCGAGCTGGCCGACACCGGGGTCTTCGATAACGGCTATTGGGATATCTCGGCGACCTACGCCAAGGGCGCGCCGGAGGATATCTGCATCCTGGTGACGGTGACCAATCGTGGGCCCGTCGAGGCGGCCCTCGACCTCCTGCCGAGCGTGTGGTTCCGCAACACCTGGAGCTGGGGCTCGCGGCACGAGAGCTGTACCATCAAGCCCAGGCTCTCCATGGAAGGGGGGGTGCTGCGGGCGACGCATGAGACCCTCGGGGACCTCACCCTCGCCGCCGAGGCCACCAGTTCCGGCGTGGCACCGACCTGGCTCTTCACCGACAACGAGACCAATCACGCACGCCTCTATGGAACAGAGAACGCGTCCTCGTGGGTGAAGGACGCCTTCCATCGTCGCGTGATTGCGGGTGAGACCGCTGCGGTGAATCCCAAACAGCACGGCACCAAGGCGGCGGCGTGGTACCACCTGCGCGTGCCGGCGGGCGGCACCGTGACGGTGCGCCTGCGGCTGCGCCCCGCGGTTGCCAGAGGCGCCGCCTTCGGGACCTCCTTCCAACGTGTCCTCGCGGATCGCAAGACCGAGGCCGATGCTTTCTACGATGCCATCGAACCCACGGCGATGGGCGCGCCCGAACGCGCGGTCGCACGCCAGGCTTATGCCGGGCTGCTGTGGTCGAAGCAGTTCTACCATTACGTGGTGAAGGACTGGCTCGATGGCGACTCCGACCAGCCGCCGCCGCCGGAGGCGCGCAAGAGCGGCCGCAACCGTGATTGGCCGCATCTCTACAATCGCGACATCATCTCGATGCCGGACAAATGGGAGTACCCGTGGTACGCCGCCTGGGACCTCGCCTTCCACTGCATCCCGCTGGCGCGGGTCGATCCGCAATTCGCCAAGGACCAGCTCCTGCTGTTCCTGCGCGAATGGTACATGCACCCCAATGGGCAGATCCCGGCCTATGAATTCGCCCTCGGCGACGTCAATCCACCGGTACACGCGTGGGCTTGCTGGCGGGTCTACCGCATCACCGCCGGCCAAGGCAAACATGGGCACACGGTGCATGGCGACCTCGACTTCCTCGAACGGGTGTTCCAGAAGCTGCTGATCAATTTCACCTGGTGGGTCAACCGCAAGGACGTCGACGGCAAACACCTCTTCGCCGGCGGCTTCCTCGGCCTCGACAACATCGGGGTCTTCGACCGCTCCAAGCCGCTGCCCGACGGCGCCACCCTGGAACAGGCTGACGGCACTGCGTGGATGGCCTTCTATGCTGGGCGCATGCTGACCATCGCCTTGGAACTGGCGAAGCACAAACCGGCCTATGAGGATATCGCCTCGAAATTCTTCGAGCACTACGTCGAGATCGCGGATGCCATCAACAACCTCGGCCACGACGGCCTGTGGGACGAGCAGGATGGTTTCTACTACGACCTGCTCAACCAGAGCGATGGGCCGCACCGCCTGCGCATCCGCTCGCTGGTCGGGCTGATCCCGCTGCTGGCCGTCGAAATTCTCGACGTCGACGTCATGGCGCGTTTTCCGGCCTTCTCCAAACGCCTGCAGTGGTTCATCGAGAACCGTCGCGACCTCGCCGGCTACATCAGCTACGTCGACACCACTGGCGACAAGTCCAATCCCAGGCGCCTGCTCGCTATCCCCTCCCGCAAACGGCTGGAGCGTGTGCTGCGCTACATGCTCGATGAGAAGGAGTTCCTCTCACCATACGGCCTGCGTTCGCTCTCGCGCCATCATCAGGAACATCCCTTCGTGCTCGGCAGCGGAGAAGCTGCCGCCTGCGTCGGTTATGATCCTGGGGAATCGACCTCTGGCCTGTTCGGTGGCAACAGCAACTGGCGCGGCCCGGTGTGGTTCCCAATCAACTACCTGCTGATCGAATCGCTGGAGCGTTACCACGCCTATTACGGCGAGACCTTCCAGATCGAATGTCCGACCGGCTCCGGCCACCTGATGGACCTGGGCCAGGTGGCGCGCGAACTCGCCCATCGTCTGGGTTCGTTGTTCCTGCGCGATGGCGAGGGTCGTCGTCCCTGCAACGGTGGCGACGATCGCCGTGACCACGATCCGCACTGGAAGGACCTGGTGTGGTTCCACGAATATTTCCATGGCGATACCGGCAAAGGCCTGGGTGCCGACCACCAGACCGGCTGGACGGCTTTGGCAGCGCTGTGCCTGGAACGCATGGGCGATGAAGGCACGCAGCGGATGTTCCGCCGCAAAGAGCGGTAGACCGGACTTGGTCCGAATGCCCCAGGCCAGGGGAGTGCGGTCTCGCCTATGCCGACACAGACGGCTCGTCATCCAGGTCCTGCGTTTCGAATGGACCCCTCCTCGCATCGAACAGGACGAACGCATTGAGATAAATCATGCGCTGATCGAGACTGACGGTGCCCTTTCCACCGTCTTGGGCGCACCTCCTGATTCCACCCGAGGCCAGGGAGCCACGACGGAACGCATGGTTGGTGGAAATGGAAATGACCGATGTTTTTTACAATAAGAGCTGAACACACTGCATTAATGCTTATTGACTATTCAATGCGTTCGTCATAGGGTGCCCGCCGCATCCCCAGACCATGTTCTTGCAGGCTTCGAATCGCCTCCTGACGCATTCATAGCACCGTGTCCATTCCGGTATTCCTGGTGCCGCTGGGCGTTCCTGCGCGAGCCCGCTCTCTGATCGAGCCCTGCTTTTACCACGCGTCTCTCGGACTCATTCAGGTCTTCAGCAGTCTCACGCTGTCACACTCCGTGGCAGCGGTTCTTCTCCATACCTCTGAGAAAGGATCCTCCCATGCATGGTCTTTTTGGCCCACGAGCCCTCGGTCTGCTGGCACTCGCCATCGGCGCCGCATCTGGCGTCGATCTCCTCCCCGACATGACCATCGATCGCCAACGGGTGGCCGATGGCATCGTGATCGATCGCAATCGAATCCCAGGAGCGACGCTCCTGCGCATGCCTACGGTAGTCCCCAACATCGGCCAAGGCGCGATGGAGATCCGCGGTGGAACCGTCAACAGCGATGGCACCCGCAACGTCTATCAGCGGATCTATCAATCGGGCGGGGGCAGCCGGGAACGGCTCGCTGGAACGTTCGTCTACCATCCGACGCATGGCCACATCCACTTCGAGGACTTCGCCCAATTCAGATTACGCGCCAGGAATGCCGATGGCTCTGTAGGCGCGGTGGTGCGCGATGGCTCCAAGATCAGCTTCTGCCTGCTCGATGTCTTCCATGCCTTCCCAGGACTGCCCGGCTCCCCCGCTTCACCCTCCTACACCACGTGCAGTGATGAACGCCAGGGCATCTCGGTCGGCTGGGCCGATATCTACGGCGCCGGACTGGACGACCAATGGATCGACATCACCGGTGTGACGCCTGGTCAATATTGGATCGAAGTGATGACCGACCCGGCGAACCACCTGCTGGAGTCCAACGAAACGAACAATTCCGCCTTCATCTCCTATACGCTTGGAAC
>JANPIY010000275.1:0-19012 GCA_031425255.1 Planctomycetota bacterium | reverse complement strand
AGCTGATTCCCATCCAGGACATCAACCAGGCGTGGGAGCGCATGCTCAAGCAGGACGTGCGCTACCGCTTCGTCATCGACATGAAGTCGCTGGTGTGATTTCCGAAGGCTTGGCGCGTCGGCGTTCGTCCGCTCATGAGGCCCCGATCCGCTCGTCTGGTTGGGCGGGGCCCACGAAGATGCCCTGCCGCACGGGCACATTCACAGCCGCGAACGACACCCAGGCACGCCGCAGCGGCAACCCATGCCCCCAGGGTGCATGGTCTCGCCGTAGTCGACCGTGAGCTCCTGGCCACGCGCGATGCGGCCGCGGCTATAGACCTCAACGCGGCGGCGGATGATGCGCAGGTAGCAATTCGCCTGACAGCAATGGTTGAGCATGCTGAAGTGGTTGCCCTGGGTGCAGTCGAGCGCCCAGCGGCGGCTGACTTCCACCATCTTGATCACCGGGCGATGGAGCTGGTCGCGGTTGGTGTCGCGGATGGGGCGCAGGACGCCGCTGATCTCGCCGAGTTTCATCCGCCGCGGGATGGGACTCAGGGCGAACAGGCCCTGGCCATGGATGCGACTGCGACGGACGGCGAAGGCGGGGCTGGCGGCCATGCGCCAGACGTACGGCGGATGATCGCGCTCGGCAATCTCTAGCCTGGGTGGGCTCACTTCGCTGGCGTGGGGGCGCTCCAGGTGAAGTAGGCGGTGGTCGCGGTGTCGAATGGCAGCACGGCGAAATCCCTGGTGATCGCCTTGCCACCGAGGTGAAGGTCGGCGAAATCCAGCAGCGCGGTGAAATCCGTGAGGCCGTGCTCGTGCTGACCGGGACGGTAGGCCACGCCGAGTTTGGTTTCCACGCCGAGGAAGCGGTAGACCTCGCGGGCCGCCTGGAAGGTGATCTGCGTACCCCGTGGATTGGCCCAGTGGTCGCCGAGGCCCTCGGTCGAGAGCAACGGCCGCGGTGCGACCAGGGCCTTCAGCGTGTGCTGGTCGAAGGGCAGGCGCGCGGGCTGCTCGGCAAAATTGCGCAGGCGCGCGGCGAACCAGTGCGGGAATACCCGGGTGATGCGTTCGACGCTCTCGCCATCGAAGGCGAAACGTGAACAACCGGCGCCCATGCAGCCGGAGTTGTTGGGCGCCACCAGGGCGATGCGTTCGTCGATGATTCCCGCCAGCAGGACGGCCTTGCCGCCGCGCGAGTGGCCGGTGGCGATCACCCGGGCGCGGTCGATCTCCGGGCGTGTGAGCAGATGATCGGTGACCCGTCCGAAGCCCCACGCCCAGGCCGCCACCGCACCGGCATCGTTGCCGGGAAAGAGCGCGGCCAGCGGCAGCAGCGCTTCCTTCTCATCCTTGGCGATGCGTGTGCGGTCAAATTCCGCGAGCGCGTAGCCGCGCGCGATCACCGCCTGGACGATGGCCGGAGCGAGGCGTTTCCAGCACAGGTCGCCGACCACGATGACCGGGAAGGGACCGCTGCCGGCGGGCACGGTCAGCACCACGTCAACCGTGATCGCGCCGCCGGGGCCGCAGGTAAGGGCGATGGTCCGTTCGCTCCCGGTGATTCCTACGGGGACCGAGAGCGTGCCATCCACCGCGCTGACCGCACCGCCGGCAGGTGGCACCGTGCCGTAGCCGTCACGTTGGATCACTTCCAGCAGCCAGCTCCGGTGCGCACGCCATTCCTCTGCCGTACGCACACGCGTGCCGTCGGCGCGCAGGAAAGGATCCGGGAGGTGGGCTTCACCCGGCAGTTGGCCGACCGCTGGCGGTTCGACGGCGAAGATGGCGCCAGCGATCACGGCATGGAAGAGCACGGCACAATGTAGAACGGAGAGGGACACAGAAACTCCTGGCTGGGTTTTCCGGCGCGCCGGGTGGCCAGGAATACCCCATCACGCCGCCCACGTTGTCAGGGTCTGTCGTGCCGCTCCAGCCTTTGACAAAGCTGAGCCACGCCGGCAAGGTCCCGCCGATGCCAAGCAACCGCCGCATCGATGAGGCCACCCGTGTGGCGCGTGAGCTGGCTCTGGCCTGCGACCGGCGTGTCGCCGGCGAACGGCTGCCGACCCACCGCGACCTCATGCGTCGTCACCGCGCGTCGGAACGGATGGTGCTGCGCGCACTCGATGACCTGCAGCGCGCCGGGCGCATCGAACGCCGTAACGGCATCGGCACCTTCGTCACCGGCATGGCGCGCAGCAGCGCGAACCATGGCCTTCCACCCTGCGATGCCGAAACGGTGGTGGCGATCGCCCAACCCGACGCGTCGTTTTTCGATCGCTGCCTGCAGGTCCTGCATCGGGTGTGCCTGGCCGCGGGTCGCCGCTTGCTGATCCATCCGATGGAGGTGACGGAGTCGCTCCCGCTGCCGCCGGCAGGGGCCCGCCCGGCCGGCGTGCTGTTGTTCCAGTATCGGTTCGCGCCCTTGGCCAAACGGCTCAGCGCCGGTGGGTGCCGGGTGGCGCTGATCGGTGCGCCGCCGGTCGACGCGACCCCCGAGGTGCCCTGCGTCTATGGCGATCACCAGCACGGTGGTTTCCTGGTCACCCGGCATCTGCTCAGCCGTGGCCATCGCCGCCTGGCCATGCTCGGCGGCGATAAGGCGGTGGAGCGCACCTTGCGCTGGCGCGGGCACCAGCGCGCTCTGAGCGAAGCCCGGCGGGCGGATCCCACCATCAGCGACAGCGTGGTGACGCAGGCCGATCTGGCGGCCTGGGAGGCGACGCCGCAGCTGGCGGTGGAGTGGTGGCGCGGGGAACGTGGTGCCACCGCCATCGCCTGCTGGAACGATCACGAGGCGGCGCGTCTGCTGGCGGTGTTCACCCGCGCGCACATCCACGTGCCGGACGACGTCGCTCTCGCCGGTTACGATGATCTTCCCGAGGGCCGCGTGGTCCATCCGCCGATGACGACGGTCGATCAGCAGATCGAGCAGCAGCTGCGCGCCGCTCTCGATCTGATCACCTCCCCGCGCCCGCCCGCCCCATCCCACGCCACGGTGGTGGCGCCGAGCCTGCTTACCCGCGAGTCGAGCGGCGCGCGGGTGCGTTGAGCGGTCTTGCACCTCGCAACTCTCCCTGCCGGCTGGTCGGCCAGAGGTGATTAAGCCTCGCCCCGGCACAGCGCTCAGCCGGCCAGCGTCGTCACCAGCAGGTGCAGCTCGCCACCCCGTTCGCCATAGGCGTTCCATGCCCCCGCCGCGGCGGGTACCAGGACGGTGCTCATCGGCGTCAGCGCCACATGACCACCGGCGGTATTGAGGCGACCATTGCCGCCGATGCAGGTGACGATGGAGCAGGAATCGCTGCGGTGGTCGAGGCGCTTGGCGCGCCGCTCATCGACGTGGAAATACGGACAACGCACCAGCGCGCGCACGCTGCCGCCGTCGGCATGCGGCTCAGCAGGTGCGACGACCGGAGTTCCGCCAGCGGTGAAATCGATGGTCGCCAGCGACTCGGCGACGTGCAGCGGACGCGGCTTGCCATCGAGTCCCACGCGGCCCCAGTCATCGACGCGGAAAGTCACATCGCAGGTCTGCTGGATCTCATAGATCAGGCAGCCGGCGCCGAGCGCATGGACGGTGCGCGCAGGGATGAAGAAGAAATCGCCAGCGCGGGTGATGAAGCGGTTGAGCGTGTCGGCGAGGGTGCCGGCCGTGCGCGCCGCGGCGAAGGTCTCGCGGGTAACTCCGTGAGTGGTGCCGACGAACAGTTCACCGCCGTCGCCGAGCAGGTACCAGCATTCGGTCTTGCCGCGCTCACCGACCTTGAGCTCCTTGGCCAGGCGATCATCGGGATGGACCTGGATGGAGAGACGGTCGTTGGCATCGATGAGCTTGACCATCAGCGGAAAATCGCCGCCGGTGTACGACGGCCCGACCAGCTCCGCACCATGGCGACGAGTCAGATCGTGCAGGCTGGCGCCGGCGAGGGGGCCATCGGCGACCACGCTCATGCCGCGCGGATGGTCGGCGAGGTCCCAGCTTTCGCCGATGGGTCCCGCCGGCAGATCGCCGCGCCAGGTCTCCATGCGGCGTCCACCCCACACCACGGTCTGATAGGCGGGGCGGAAACGCAGCGGGGCGACGAGGGGGGTCGGCATGGCCCACTCTGTAATGGCTGCCGAACGTTCCGACAAGGCTCTGCCTGTGGTCGCGTATCAGGTGGGTGGTCTGGCAAGGAGCTGCTGGGACCGGTCTGATCGGAAGGCAACTTCACCGCAGAGGGCGCAGATCTGTGAATTTCTAACTCTGCGCCCTCTGCGCCCTCTGCGGTTGGACTCTGCTATTGGGCTCTGGGTGCCCCGCTCATTTTTCCGGCGGCGGCACCTTGGTGGCGGTGAGGCTGTTCTTGCCCACGTCGTGGGTATCGCCGGTGATCTTGGTGGGGGCGGTGAAGGTCAGGGTGTCGATCTTCATCGGATCGCTCAGCCAAGTCAGCAGGATCTGGTCGTCCTTGGCCTCCCATTTCCCAGGGATGTAGGGGAACTGGATCGGCGCGGTGATCTTCGCCGCGAAGGTGCCATCGGCCAACGCCTCGAAGGTGCCGGCGACGCCGTTGGTCTTCTGCCAGCTCCAGGTCCCGAGGATCAGCTTGGCGACGTCGGCCTTCTTCTTGTTGCCGAGCAGATCGGTGTCCTCGTCGTCGGCGATCTTGGCCAGCAGGGCTTCGATCTGCTTCTTCACCGCCAGGGCGCCATCGAGGTCGCCGCTCTTGGTGATGTCCTTCTGGGCCTTCTGCAGGTCGGTGATGGACTTGGTCCGTTCGGCGTTGACCGAGCGTTTGTAGTCGGAGGTCAGCTTGGACTCCGCGCGCTCGAGCTTGTCCATCACCTTCTGCGCATCCGCCGGCAGCTTGGGCGCCTCGGCGGCACTCAGAGAGATGGAGATGACCAGGGTGCTGAAGAGGATGAGGTGACGCATGGGGATCTCCGCCAGGGGAGTGGAGCGGGCGAGGAAGCGAGCGCAAATCAATGGTGTCGAAAGTCCACCCACTGACGCATGCGCTCGGCCGCGCCGGCGGGAGTTCGCTGGGGCGCGTGGCCGTGGGTGAGCATAACCCGGATTAACGCCGAAGGATGCCCGACGGTTACGGGCGTCTGCTCAAGCTTCCCTGAGATCCGCCACCACCGCCTGCACCAGGGCGGCGATGGTGGCGTCTTCGGCCGTCGCCGCGATCGGCAGACCGTGCGCCGCCATGGTCGCGGCGGTCTGTGGCCCGATGGCGTACCAGCGGCAACCGCCGGCGATCAGCGCGGCGACCCGTTCCTGGCCCAGGCCGGCGACGAAGCGTTCGACCGTGGCCGATGAGGCGAAGGTCACCGCGTCGATCGGCAGCTCGGGATCGAGGACGAAGGGTTCCGGCACCGTGCGATAGCTGATGGCGGTGGTGACCGCGCAACCGCCGGCGCTGAGATGATCGCGCAGCACCGGCTTCGCATTGTCCGCCTGCGGCAGCAGCACCGAGGGGGGCAGCGACTCGCGCGTCAGCAGGGCGCCCGCCAGGCTGGCGGCATCGTACCGCTGCGGCACCAGATCCGCATGCAGGCCATGGCTGGCGAGCAGGGCCGCGGTCGACGGGCCGACCGCGGCGATGCGCGAGTGGGCGAAGGCGCGGGCATCGAGGCCGAGCGCGCGCAGACGTTCCCAGGTGAAGCGCACGGCGTTGGCCGAGGTAAACACCACCCAGCGGAAGCTGGGCATGGTCCGCAGCGCCGCGTCGAGGCTGTCCCACGACAACGGCGCCTCCTGGCGTGCGACCGGGGCCTCGACCACTTCGGCGCCGACGCGCGCCAGCAACTCGGAGAGCTCGCTGACCTGTTCGCGCGACCGCGTCACCACCACGCGCCGTCCCGACAGCGGACGGTTGTCGAACCAGCGGATCTTCTCGCGGTAGCGCACCACCTCGCCGATGACGGTGATGGCGGGCGCGCCGAGCTTCGCTGCGAGCGCCAGCTCGGGCAGGGTCGCCAGCGTGCCCACCACCACGCGCTGGCGTGCATAGCTGCCCCACTGGATGGCGCAGGCCGGCGTGTCGGCCGCGCGGCCATGGGCGATCAGCGACGCGCAGTTCTGCGCTAGCTTGTGCATGCCCATGTAGAGCACGACGGTCTCGATGCGCGCCAGCCCGGCCCAGTCGAGATCCTCGGTCTCGCCCTTGGCCTGGTGGCCGGTGGCGAAGGCGACTACCGACGATGCCGCGCGATGGGTGACGGGTATGCCAGCATAGGCCGGAACACCGATGCCGCTGGTGACGCCTGGGATTACCTCGAAGGGCACGCCGGCCTCCGCCAGCGCGGCGGCCTCCTCGCCGCCGCGCCCGAACAGGAACGGATCGCCGCCCTTGAGCCGCAGCACCCGGCGGTGGCGTCCGGCGAGATCGATCAGCATGCGATTGATCTCGTCCTGCGAGGCCGAGGCCCGACCGCCGCGCTTGCCGACGAAATGCCGTTCGACGTGGCTGGGAATGCGCGCGAGGATCGCCGGGTTGACCAGGTAGTCATGGACCACGCAGTCGCAGTCGCCGAGCAGCTCGGCGGCGCGCAGGGTCAAAAGCCCAGGATCACCTGGGCCGGCGCCAGCAAGGAAGACGGTTCCTGGAAGTTCGGCCATGATGGGCGGGAGCCTAGCCGCTCATCGGCGTCCCGCAGGAGGCAAGTGGCGGCAGACTCGCATGCGGGCGGCGTATGGGCGTGGCACTGGCAACGGGCAAGCGGGATGAGCGCAGACCTCTTGATGCCGGAGCAGCCGGGTGAACCCTGCCACGCGCGTCGCCTGCCGCATCCATGGCCCGCCACGATTCAGGTCGCCTTCAACAGGCGCTCATCATCTCCGAGTGACGATACCATGAAAATCCTTCTTCACATGACGGATTTTCATGGTATCACGCGGCCGGCATGATCACCCGTCGCACCATCCTGAAGCAGGTCACTACCGCGCTGGCGCGTAGCCGCGTGGTGATCCTGGCCGGGCCGCGTCAGTGCGGTAAGACCACCCTGGCGCGTGAACTGGTGCATGAAGCCTCGGAGAACTACTTCGACCTGGAGGATCCGGCCGGCCTCGCCCGCCTGAACGAGCCGATGACCGCGCTGGCACCACTGAAGGGTCTGGTGGTGATCGATGAGGTGCAACGCCGCCCGGACCTCTTCCCGGTGCTGCGCGTGTTGGCGGACCGCCGTGGAACGCCGGCGCGTTTCCTGATCCTGGGTAGCGCCTCCGGCGACTTGCTGCGGCAGAGTTCGGAAAGCCTCGCCGGACGCCTGGAGCGCATCGACCTCAGCGGATTCACCCTGGGCGAACTGGGCGCGAACGCCGAGGCCACGTTGTGGCGGCGCGGTGGCTTCCCGCTGTCGTACCTCGCGCGCAACGAGGCCGATAGCGGAGCGTGGCGCAAACACTTCATCCATACCCTCACCGAACGCGACCTGCCCCAGTGGGGCGTGCGTGTGCCAGCAGCGGCGCTGCAACGCTTCTGGACCATGCTGGCGCACTACCACGGCCAGATCTGGAACGCCGCCGATCCGGCGCGCGCGTTGGGCGTCAGCGAGTCCACCACCCGCCGTTACCTGGATCTGCTCAGTGACGCCTTCATGATCCGCCAGTTGCAGCCGTGGCATGCGAACGTGAAGAAGCGCCAAGTGAAGGCGCCCAAGATCTACGTGCGCGACAGCGGCCTGCTGCATCACCTGCTCGGCATTGGCTCGGCCAAGGAGCTGCTGAGCCATCCCAAGCTCGGCGCATCGTGGGAGGGCTTCGTCATCGAACAGGTGCTGGCGCACGAGCCGCACGACGAGGCGTTCTTCTGGGCCACGCACCAGGGCGCCGAGATCGATCTGCTGCTGCGCCGGGGCGACCAATGGCTGGGCGTGGAGTGCAAACGCTCTGATGCCCCTGGCATGACGCCATCGATCCGCATCGCCCTTGATGACCTAAAGCTGTCACGGGTGGCAGTGGTGTACCCAGGCGCCAAACGCTTCCCGCTGGCGGAGCGGGTGGAGGCGGTGCCGCTGACGCAGCTCGCCGGCACCAGGCCGATCTTCGGCGCAGATAGGTGAGCAGCACATCAGCGAGTAGCTGCACGTCGCGAGCCGTTCCTGACCCAGGTCGGCGCGCTGAGGTGGGAGGTGGTCGACTAGGGCAGCGGCATCCCACCGATCCACGGAAGAGCCTGCGCCCGCATTTCCGTGAATGGCTGGTCGACAAGGTGTTGCTGCGCTCTGCACCGGCGCCTGCTCACCCCATGATCTTGGTGTACGCGGTGCCTTCGTTCAGCGTCGCGCGTTCCGGGCGGCCTTTGTAGGTGTAGACCAGCCGTTCGTGGTCGATGCCCATCAGGTGCAGGATGGTGGCGTGCAGGTCGTGGACGTGCATGCGCTCCTCGACCGCGTGCAGGCCGACCTCGTCGGTGGCGCCGATGGTCTGGCCGCCCTTCACTCCGCCGCCGGCCATCCACATGGTGAAGCCGGTCGGGTTGTGGTCGCGGCCGTCGCCCTTCTCGCTCATCGGCGTGCGGCCGAATTCGCCGCCCCACACCACCAGGGTGCTGTCGAGCAGACCGCGCGCCTTGAGATCCTTGAGTAGACCGGCGACCGGCAGGTCCATGCCACGGCACAGCGCCGAGTGGTTCGACTCGATCTTGTCGTGCGCGTCCCACTTGCTGCCGGCACCGGAGTAGAGCTGGACGAAGCGCACGCCGCGCTCGACCAGGCGCCGGGACAGCAGGCACATGCCGCCGAAGCGCGCGGTGTCCTTCTGGTCGATGCCGTAGAGCGCCTTGGTGGCGTCGCTCTCATTGCTGACGTCGACCGCATCCGGGGCCTTGGCCTGCATGCGGTAGGCCAGTTCATAGCTCGCGATGCGCGCGTCGAGTTCGCTCTGGCTGCGCGTGGTGGCGTGCTCGCGGTTCATGCGCGTGAGGAAGTCGAGCTTGGACTTCTGGCGCTCGGCGCCGACCGAGTTCGGTGGCGTCAGGTTGGCGATCGGCTCGGCGCCGCCGTCGATCGGCGTGCCCTGATAGACCGCCGGCATGAACCCGGCGCCCCAGTTGCGGGAGCCATTCACCACCGCGGTGGCGTTGTCCTGCATCACCACGAAAGCTGGCAGGTCTTGGTTCTCGCTGCCCAGGCCGTAGCTCGCCCACGCGCCGAGCGACGGCCGTCCGGCGAGGATGCTGCCGGTGTTCATCTGGCAGACGCCAGAGGAATGGTTGATGCCGTCGGCGACGCACGAACGGATCACCGCCATATCGTCGGCGCAGGTGGCGAGGTGCGGCAGCCAGTCGCTCATCCACAATCCGGACTTGCCGTGCTGCTTCCACGTGCGCTTGCACGCCAGCAGCGGCGAGCGGGCCTCGCCCATGGCGGTGATGACCTTGCCGAAACTCTCCGGCAGCGGCTTGCCCGCCAACTTGTTCAGTTCCGGCTTGGGATCGAACAGGTCGATGTGGCTGGGTCCACCTTCCATGAACAGGAAGATCACGCTCTTGGCTTTCGCGGCGTGATGGCCGGCCCGCGGCAGCAGCGGCGAGGCCAGCGAACGCGCGGTCGGTTCGCCGCCGAGCAGCGACGCCGGCAGGAGCGACGACAAGGCGAGGGCGCCGAAGCCCATGCCGGAATTGATCAGGAGGTCGCGGCGGGAGATCATGGGAAAACTCCGGAGCAGGAGAGGACAAGCATTGCCACAGAGCCCACAGAGAGCACAGAGGGGAGAACTCTCTGTGGGCTCTGTGGGCTCTGTGGCAATGCCTTCATCGTCTCCCGCGTGATGTCAGTCGACATAGATCAACTCATTCGCATTGATCAGCACGTGGCAGAAATCCGTCCAGGCCTCGAGCGAGGTGTCGGGTTTGCCGCTGTCGGTGGTCAAGGTCATGAGATTGCGGCCGTGGGGCGAGGAATCGTTGAAGGCGCCGGTGCGGTTCTCGAAGCGCCAGTAGCCGACGGTGTGGTCGGTGGTGCCTTCGCTGGTCAGCAGGAGCTGTTCGCCGCGCAGGCCGGCATCGCTCAGGCGCACGTCGTCGATGAGGCCGTCCCACAGGTGTTTGCGTTCGCCCCAGCGGCCGCCGATGGTCAGCGGCGCGAGCAGGGCCGGCAGGCTGGTGAGGCGGTGTGGCACGGCCGCAGTCTGCATCGGCTCGTCGTCGTTGGAGAGGTCCTTGATGAAGAACATCACTCCCCCCGTCTTGCCCTCGCCGCCCGCGCCCAGGCGGACGCTCACCGCGACAAAATAGGGCCGGCCGGGTTGCAGGAACAGGCCGCTGAACAACGGTTCGGCCTCCTTGGCGCCGGCTTCGCCGCTGGAGAACTGCATCAGCAGCGTCATCGGCTTGTAGCGGGATTTCTTGCCGGTGACGCCGAACGACCAGCCGGGGTGCGCCAGGTCGCCATCCCAGCGCGCGGCGATGGTGCGCACCTCGGCGTTCTCGTACGGCGCGCGCAGCAGCACGAAGGCCTCGATGGTGAAGTCGCCGTTCGGCAGCGCCGCGCGGTCGCCGACCATCAGGCGGTCCTGCGGCGTCCCCGGCGACAACACTGCGCTGCGGCCATCGCGGAAGGGCAGCTTGTCAGCGATCAGCGAGGCCTGGATCTGCTGGCCACCACCAGTGTTCTGCTGGCTGCCCAGGAAGGTGGTGGCGGCGGCGATCTCCGCCGCCGTGGGTCGGCGGCCGAAAGCGAGGACGTAGGCACGGGTGATCCGCTCCGCGGTCCTGCCCGTCCCTGGGACGTCCTTCATCACCCGCGCGGCGAACGCGCGCGCCCGTGCCAGCGCCCACTCGCCGTTGAACAGCAGCAGCGATTGGCGAGGCGTGGTGGTGGTGTTGCGGCTGGCGGTGCTGGCGAAGCCCTCGGCCACATCGAAGACATCGAGCAGCGCGTCGCGGCGATTGCGTTGGACCTTGACGTAGAGCGAGCGGCGCGGTTTGGCGCCGTCGACGCCAGGACCATCAGTGGTCAGATCGATCTCGCCGGTGGCGCTGAGCACCGCATCGCGGATGGCCTCCGCGCCCAACCGGCGGGTGGTGGCGTGCCAGAGCAGGCGGTTCTCCGGGTCCTTCAGTTTCGCTTGCGCCAACTGCGGATGGCTGGCCGACTGGCGCCAGGTCGCCGACAGCAGGATGCGGCGGTGCAGCGATTTGAGCGACCAGCCATCGGCGATGAACCGTCTGGTCAGCCAATCGAGCAGCGCCGGATGTGAGGGCGGCTCACCGAGCATGCCGAAGTCCGAGCTGTTGAGCGCCAGGCCTTGGCCGAGGTGGTGCTGCCACAGGCGGTTCACCATGACCCGCGCGGTCAGGGGATTGCCCGGCGCGGTCAGCCAGCGCGCCAGCTCGGCCCGGCGCTGGGTGCTGGTGGCGGAGGGCGGCGGGACGCTGGCGGGCTCGGCCTGGAGGATGGTGGGATATCCCGGTGCCACCGTGCCCTGCGCGGCCTTGCGTGGAATGAAGGTCGGGGGCGCCTGCGGGCCGACGTCGGTGACGGCGAAGGCGATCGGCAAGGGCTTCGGCTTGTCCTTCTCCAGCGCGGTCAGTTCCTGCTGCAAGGCGATCAGCTTGGGTTTCTCGTCGGCTTTGACGTAGGTCATCAGGCGATCGAACTCGTAGTACACCTGACGGCTGACCAGATCGGCGTAGATCGCCTCCTGTGGTGTCCGCTGGGCGGCGGCCTTCTGCCAGATCGCCTGGGTTTCGGGCGGGAACTTGTCGACCGCGCTCTTCTCCGCCTTCTCACGGTAAGGCGCTTCCAAGCTGGCGATGCGTCCACGCACGTCGGCGCTCTTGGCGTCCCACGCGGCCATGGCCTTGGCGTGGGCCGCACGTTCCGGCGCAGTGCTGGCGGTGAGATCGTCGCGCGGCACCAGCGGTTCGAAGAACGCGCGCAGGCGGAAATAATCTTTCTGCAGCAGGGGATCGAACTTGTGGTCGTGGCAGCGGGCGCAGCCCAGTCCCAGCCCGAAGAAGACGTCGGCGGTGGTGTCGGTGATGTCGGTCAGGATGTTGTCGCGCTGGGTCACCACGTCGCGGTTGTTGTACTCATAGCTCCAATGGCGCAGGTAGCCGGTGGCGATCAGCGCGTCCGGCTGCTCGGGGAACAATTCATCGCCAGCGAGCTGCTCCTGGACGAAGCGGTCGTAGGGTTTGTCGGAGTTCAGCGAGCGCACCACCCAGTCGCGGTAACGCCAGGCTTCGGGCCGGTAGTGGTCGATGCGGAAACCGTCGCTGTCGGCGTAGCGCACCAGGTCGAGCCAGTAGCGCGCCCAGTGCTCGCCGTAGTGTGGACTGGCGAGCAGACCGTCGATCAGCCTAGGGTAGGCGTCGGCGGCGTCATCGCGGAGGAACGCGGCGGTCGCTTCCGGCGTCGGGGGCAGACCGGTGAGGGTGAACGTGGCGCGGCGGATGAGGGTGCCGCGATCGGCCTCCGGGGCGGGGGTCAGGCCGGCCTCATCCAGACGTGCGGCGACGAAGCGGTCGATCTCGTTGGCGGCCCAGCCAGCGCCGGCATCCGGCGGAGTCGCGGCGGACACCGGTACGAACGACCACCAGCGGCGGTCCTCGTCGGTGATCTGCCCGGGTTTACGCGCCGGTCGGCCGGTCAACGCCTGGGCGTTGGAGGCCTTGGCCTGCCACGGCGCCTGCGCCGTAATCCACGCTTCGAGGGCGGCGACGTCCGCGGCCGGCAGGCGTTTGCCCTTGGGCGGCATCGCGAGGTCCTCGTCGCCGTAGCGGACGGCCTTGATCAGCAGGCTCTGGTCGGGCTCGCCTGGGACCATCGCCGGACCGCTATCGCCACCTTCGAGCAGGGCGGCGCGGGAATCGAGCGCCAGGCCGCCCTTCATCTTCTTCGCCGCGTGGCTGTGGCATTCGGCGCAGGCGCGTTCGAGGATCGCCACGGCGCGGGTTTCGAGGGCCGAGGGTTCCGCCGCGCCCAGCACGCTCAGCGACCACAGGAAGAGGAGGGGGACGCGCATGGGTGGGAGGGTACCCGGGCGCAGGACGCGGCTACTACCCGAAGCGGTATCGCTTCAGGCTGTGGTTGTGGCGATGCGTGACGGGCACACCATGGCGCGGAGATGTCACCGCCCTGGATCGTCATGACATACGCGAGGCGCAGCGGGTTGAACTTCCTGGGCGGGGTGGCGGGCCGGCATGCAGTGGGCGACGCCATCGCAAAGGCATGCCGGCTGGCAGCCGGCGCTCCCAGGGGGGTCCTGGTGATACTGACGTCGCTGCTGCTGTCGCTCGACGCCGTCGAGTTCACCACCGCCGGCGCGGTGCGCGACTTGCTGCCGGCACAGGCGGCTGAACGCCATCCGGTCCGCCTCACCGGCGTGGTCACCTACTACCGCAGTGACAAGCTGCCGGACTTCATCCTCCAGGATGCCACCGGCGGCGTACACGTGCGTCAGCCCAAGGAGGGGGCGCTGACCCTGGCCCCTGGGGACGAGGTCGAGATCGAGGGCGTCACCGATGCCGCGGTCTACGCTCCGCGGGTGGACGCCAAGACCGTACGCCGCCTGGGCCGCAGCGAGCCGCCGCTACCGATCCCGGTGTCGGCGGAGGAGCTCGCCGCCGGTTACCACGAAGGCTGGCTGGTGGAGGTCGCGGCGGTGGTGCGCGCGGCCTTCATCGATGCCACCATCGATCCGCCCCGCCTGGTGCTGCGTCTCGGCACGCCGGCCGGCAGCGTCGATGCGCTGGTGACCCGCTTCGGGGCCGATGAACCGGCGCGCTATCTCGATGCCGCCATCCGCGTGCGTGGGGTCTCGCTGCGGCAGGCCAATCGCCGCAACGAACCCTACCGCTGGCTGGTGTTCGTGCACACCGTCGACGACATCGTGGTGACGCGGCCGCCGCCGGCGGATCCCTTCAGCGTGCCGCTGACGCCGCTCAGCGCTCTGCTGGCGGGTGGACCGCAGGGCAGCCGTCACCGCCTGCACGTGCAGGGCGTGGTCACCTTCGCTGATGACCTGCTGGTGATCCAGGATGGCGCGACCGGCCTCAGCGTGCTGCCACGCGATGCGCTCACTGCCGTCCCCGGGGACGCCGTCGAGGTGGTCGGCTTCGCGCGCATCGGCATGTACAATCCGGTGCTGGAGCAGGCGCTCGTACGCGTCACCGGCCACCCTGGGGAACCGGCTCCGGAAGTTCCCGACCTGGCCAAGCTCAAAGCCAAGGAGCTCGCTGAACGCGATTGGCGCCTGATCACCATCACCGGCACGGCTGGCGCGCCCAGCCAACGTGACGCGCGCGCCGGCTTCAGCCTGCGGGTGGAATCCTACCAGGTCCCGGTGCACCTCCCGGCGGGGATGCCGGCCCCGGCCACTGGAACGCAGGTGCGCGTCACCGGGGTGTGCGACCTGGCGCCCGGCCGCGATGTCATCCTGCTGAGCAATGCGCCGACGTCTTTTTCATTGCTCATGCGTTCGGCCGCCGACCTGGTGGTGGTGAAGAGCGCGCCGTGGTGGACGCGCGAGCGTATGGTGAGCGTGCTGGCCTCGCTCGCCCTGGCGCTGCTGCTGGCCCTCGCCTGGGGATTGACGCTGCGCCGGCGGGTCGATCAGCGCACCCGTGAACTGGCCGCCGAGATCCGCGCGCGCCATGACACCAGGGTCGCTTTCGACGCCACCACCAATGAACGTCGCCGCCTGGCCGGAGAACTGCACGACAGCCTGGAGCAGGAGTTGACCGGCGTCGCCTTGCAGCTGGACGCCGGGGTCATGGCGTTGCCGTCGCCGCCGCCGCCGGCCTTGAGCATCGCGCGCCAGCTCCTGGCGCACAGTCGCGCCGAGGTCCGGCGCGCGGTGTGGGATCTCAATGCCAGCGCTGGCGAAGAGGCCGACCTCGCAGCGCGGCTGAAGGCGGTGGCGGCGCAGCTCATCGCGGCCCAGAGCGCCGCCGGTCATCCGGCGAGGGTTGAGGTCGCCATCGCGGGTACGCCGCTGCCGGTCCCTGGACTGGTCGCCCACCACCTCACGCGCATCGTGCAGGAAGCCGCCCATAATGCGCTGCGCCATGGGCAGGCGCAGTTGGTGACCGTCGCGGTGGCCTTCGCGTCCGAGCGGTTGGAGCTCATCATCAGCGACGATGGCAGCGGGTTCGACATCGCGGTTGCCGCCGGGCCTGGAGCAGGCCACTTCGGCGTGCAGGGGATGCACGAGCGCGCACGCAAGATCGGCGCCGAGCTCACCCTGACCAGCGCACCCGGGGCGGGGACCCGCCTCACGGTCGGTGTGCCCTTGCCCATCACCGCGAATGGACAGCCATGACCATCCGCCTGCTGATCGCCGACGACCACGTGGTGGTGCGCATGGGTCTGGTGGCGGTGCTCGCCCATCAGCGCGACCTGACGGTGGTGGCGCAGGCGGAGGATGGTCGCGAGGCGGTGCGTGCGCACGGCGAGCACCGGCCGGACGTGACGTTGATGGACCTGCGCATGCCGGCATTGGATGGCATCGCCGCCACCGCAGCGATCCGTGCCGCGGCGCCGGAGGCGAAGGTGCTGATGCTCACCACCTACGACACCGAGGAGGATGTCCATCGTGCCCTCACGGCAGGCGCCAGCGGCTACCTGCTGAAGGACGCCGGCCCTGCAGAGCTGGTGGCGGCGATCCGTGCCGTGTATGCGGGCGAGCGCTGGTTGCCGGAGCACATCCGTCACCAGATCACGCAACGTGGCGGGAGCGACGCCCTCACCGCGCGTCAGATCGAAGTGCTGACCCTGCTCGCGCAGGGACGCTCCAACAAGGCCATCGGCATGGGACTCGGCATCAGCGAGGATGGCGCCAAGGCGCACGTGAAGCAGATCTTCCTTAAGCTGCGCGTGGCCGATCGGGCAGAGGCGGTGGCCGAAGCGATCCGCCGTGGCATCCTCTCGCTCACCCGATGAACCTGACCCAGACGCTCATGATCATTCTGCCGACCGTGGCGGCCTACGTGTGGTTCATCTTCAATGCCGAGAGCGAAGGCCGGATCAGCTGGCGCACCAACCTGGTGATGGGACTGGTGGTGATCCCGCTGGCGACCTGCTTCCTCCCGGTCATCGCCATGCAGATGGCCAGCGGCGGTTTCCGCAAACGCCAATATGGCGTAATGGCGGGTGCTGCCGTCGCGTTGCTGATTTTCATCGGTTATGTGGTGCTGATCTATGCGCTGGGAGCGCAGGCCTCCGTCGAGGGTGCGCTCGAACGGTGAGGGAGGCGTTGCGCCAGCCGCCCGGCGCTCGTGGCCGCACCGCGCGAACCGCATCCGCGTTCGATGAGCGCCATCCGTACGTATCTGCAACGTCAGGACGATGTCTGCATCCGGGAGGTTTTTGCAGCAACTCGTTGAGCGACGGCTTCCGATGGTCCTTGTACTCGACTCACCTGTGCCGCTCCAAGAGGTTGCAAGCGAACTGAGCCGCTTATTCCGGTCTTCTTTTCGCTAATTTCGACCTGGATGTCATGGGAAATCCTCGAATTCGTGATTCGTCAGCGAATAAGCATCACCCATGGAGATTTGCACGGGCGACTGTTGGACACCGGGCGTCCTGACGACTTGTAGGCTGGACACGCGCATCTATGTTCCGCGGTGACCCCCTACCGGGATCAACGTTCACGGAGGATCCACCATGTCCAACCCACCCAGCGCTTTCTATCCCCGGTTCCGCTCTCGTGCGAAGCGGCGGACGATTTCCTCATCCTCCCTGCAATGGAGTGTTTTATGAGCAGTTCCATCACGTTTCTGACCGTGGTGATCATCGGCATCGCGCTGGTATCGGTGCTCGGTGACTGGTTGCTGAAACTCGCCAGCCAGCAGACCTCGGCCATCGCAAATGGCTGGTTCCTCGGCGGAGTGCTGGTGTATGCGGGCTGTGCCTTCGGCTGGGTCTTCGTGCTGCAACACATGAAGCTGGCGACCCTGGGCGTGGTCTATTCGCTCGCCTCGGTGGTCTTGTTGACGGTGCTGGGCGCGGTGGTCTTCGGTGAGACGCTCAATCGGCACGAAGTGGTCGGCCTCTTGCTGGCCGGCGTATCGGTGGTGCTGCTGCTGGGCTATCAATCCTGAGTCCGCGACATCGAGCGGCCGGCCGGGGCGGGTACTGGTAGTCCAATCCCACCTGTTCGATCCCGACGGGAGTTTCAACCGCAGAGCTCGCAGAGGGCGCAGAGGAGGCAGAACGAGGACTTTCACCTCTGCGCCCTCCGCGCCCTCTGCGGTTGGACCGGTCATCAGGGATTCACCCGCTGAAAAAAACCCACTCGGAATATCGCAGAGCCTTCTCTTAGCAGGATCAGGGCTTCTCCGCGGGAGGGTGTTCAACAAATCCACTGCCGAGCGTCTGCAGAAATATCTCCTGACCCCGCTGCTGTACCAGCAACCAGCTCGCGGTGGGGAAGCGGCCCGGCAAAGTGGCGAGACCCGCTTCTCCCATGACCAGCAGCGCCGTGGACAACGCATCACTCGCCATCGCCGAGGGGTGCATCACCGCTGCCAGCAGATGACCACGCACGGGCAGACCATCACGCGGATCGATGACATGGCCGTAGGTGGTGCCAGCGACGGTGAACGCGCGTCCGTGTCCGGCCGATACCGAGAGGGAGCGGTCGCTGAGCATGGCCGTGGCGATGGTGGCGTCCGCCCGCTGCGGATGGCGGATCGCCACCGGCCAGGTGCGCGGACCGATCGCCGTGACGGTCGAGGTGCCGCCGTGCAGCAGCGCGTCGCGGAGGCCATGTTCACGCAGGAGCCCCGCCGCCCGCTCGAGCGCATAGCCCTTGCCGACCGCCCCAGGATCGAGGCGCATCGCAGGACGGGCGAAGCGCACGGTGCCCGCGGCCTGGTCGAGCAGCACCTGATCCATGTCGCAGGCTTCCAGCGCGCTCGCGAGCACGGCATGGTCCGGGATCTCGCCCCGTTCCCCCGCCGCCCGCCAACACCCCACCAGCGCTCCGGCGGACGGGTCGAAAGCGCCATCGGTGAGGTGGGCCAGTTCTTTCACGCGCAGCAGGAACGCCATCAGGCGCGGATCGACGCGCACCGGCTCTTGGCCAGCGCGCGCGTTGACGCTGAAGAGCTCGGCATCGTCGCGGTGCGCGCTGAGCAGCGCTTCACAACGCTCGATCTCATCGAGCGCTTCTTCACCAGCGGCACGGATGGCGGCCGGGTCGCCGCCGTCCGCGAGCACGAGCTCGAAGCGCGTGCGCATAGCGTGGCGCGCGAGGCGCATGTCCGAGGCGGGATCGGGTGGGTCGTTGGTCATGGGTTGAAAGTGTCGTCCCAGGGACCATGGCCCCGGGTGCGACGCAGGAAAGCAGTGGAGCCGAAGACAGGCAGCGAAGGCATAGCCACAGAGCCCACAGAGAGCACAGAGCCGAAGCGGGCTTGCTCCTCTGTGCTCTCCGTGGGCTCTGTGGCCGGCTGTCCTTCTCCAGTCCCGGACTGCGGCTTCAGCCTGGCTTCACGGTCCTGGTCTTCTCATCGAACAGCATCATGCGGCTGGAGCGCGAGGACATCTCGGCCAGGGCGAGGATGGTCTGGATCTTGGCGCCGAGCTCGACCGAGCAGTTCACCGCCGAGCCGGTACGGATGGCTTCGAGCCAGTTCTTGTGGTGGCCCTGGATGCTGTGGCCGCCCTGCTTGGTGATGACGGTCTCCTCCATCTCCTCGGCGAAGGGACGCTCGGGCTTGGCCACCGCACCCTCGCCGGCGAAGTGCACGGTCGCCTTGAAGCCACGGAAGGTATCGGTCAGGCCGTTCTCGTTCACCGTCGAGCCGGTGAAGAGCATGGTCCAACCGCTCGGGAACTCGGCCATCACCTGGACGCTGTCGTCGACCTCGCGGTCCTTCGAGACGTTGCGCGAACCCAGGCTGGTGACGCGGGTGGGGAATTCCGGGTTGCCGGAGGCGATGAGGAACGGACCCATGCGGTGCGGCATGAGGTCGCCCAGGATGCCAGCGCTGTAGTCCCAATATTTGCGATAGCGGAAGAAGCGCTCCTTGGCGGCGGCGTCCCACGGCCGTTTGGGCGCGCTGCCGAGCCACAGG
>JANPIY010000274.1:0-11885 GCA_031425255.1 Planctomycetota bacterium | reverse complement strand
CGCCGCCAGTGCCCACGGTGTCCGGCAGGCACATGCGGTTGAGCCAGCTGTGGATGATGCCGTCACCCGGGCGCAGGGCGACGCCGTTGCGCTCGACGATGAACTCCGGCAGCCAGCGATGCATCTTCGCATCCTTGGCGGTCGGGTAGGCCGCGGTGTGGCAGAAGCTCTGCATCACCAGATCGGCGGAGAAGGTCAGGCAGGCGAGATCCTTGAGCTCGTCGGCCGTCATCGGACCGGTGGTGTCCTGGCTGCCGACGGTGGTGGCCTTGGCCTCCACCGACATGCCTGGACGCACGCCCTTCACCCCGCAGGCGCGGCCGATCATCTTCTGCGCCAGGGTGTAGCCCTTGCCGTCGTCATTGGGCAGGGCCGGACGGGTGAAGTTGCCCGGGTAGGGCCGCTTCAGGTAGTCGCAGGCCCGCCAGGTCAGCGCGCGGCCGATGATCAGATTGGTACGGCCACCGGCCTGGACCTCGTCATAGACGGTGTTCGATTTGACCTTGCCGGTGACCAGCAGCTTGCCGTTCCTGAAGATCTCGCCGGTGCCGGTGCGGATGGTGATCTCGTCGCCGGTGTTGAGCTGGGCCACATCGACGGTCAGGGCGAAGCCGCCGGCGTCGCGCCAGGTGTCGAGGAAGATCGGCGCGATGATGCTGCCCAGCAGCACCGAACCGGTGCGCTTGTTCGGTGTCCCCGCAATGTCACGGCCGGTATACCACATCACCGAGTTGGTCGCCGATTTGCGGCTCGAGCCGGTGCCGTAGACGTCGCCGGCGATGATGACCGTCTTGCCGGCGGCGCGCAGCGCACGCAGCGCCGGGATCGCCGCGGGATCCTTGGTGCGGTACATCTCGAGCGCATGCAGCGGGATGTCGGAGCGCGACACCGCGGCCTGGGCGGGCGAGAGGTCGTCGGTGTTGGTCTCGCCTGGGATCTTGTAGATCACGCCGCTGATCTCGGCCTCGATCGGCGACCGGCTGGTGAACCATTCCGCCTCGGCCCAGCGTTCGATCAGCCTCGCCGCGATGGCGTTGCCGCCAGCGGCGAGCTTGGCCACGACCTGGAAATTGTCGAAGATCAGCACCATGCGGGCGAGCTGATCGGCGGCGAGGGCGGCGAACGGCCCTTCGAGCTCACGCGTCAGGTAGGGAACATTGTAGCCGCCGAGCATGGCGCCGAGCAGAACGATGGCGTCCTCGCGACTGACGACGGGACTGTTCACTTCACCGTGGGCGATAGTGCCGAGCCAGTGCGCCTTGACCTTGGCTGCCGGATCGACACCAGGACTCACGCGTTCGCTGAGCAGCTGCCTGAGCGTCTCGGCCTCACCCACCGGGGGGTTCTCCAACCATGCACAGACCGCGCTCGTCCAATCCGGCGTCAGCGGCAGGGGTGCGATGCCCTGGGCAGCGCGTTCTTCGACATGGGCACGGTAGGCGGCAAGCATGGTGGATCCTCGTTCGGGACGCCGACCCTACTGAACCAGGGAACACCGTCCACCGTCAACGAAAGGGCACCGGATACGATCAGCGCCACACCTGGAACGCAGCCCGTGAGCGACATGACAACGCCGCCGCCGGTCCTGCCCATCGGCGCCTCCACGCCCCATGTGAAACAAAGATGCCTTGCCTTGATTGTCTCGTCGGTCACTTTCCAAAGCGTCAAAGAATCGCCTCCCCGCGCCTCTTCCGCGATCAACGCGCCTCCTTCGTCGCCCAGCCTAGGATTGCCTTTCCCGCCATGCACTCCCGCCGCCATGCACTCCCGCCAGGCAACTCCCCCGACTCCAGGCCCGGTCCACCGCCATCATCGCGTGGCGATGAACCCGTGACCGAACCACGCCGCCGAACGGCTATGCGTCCCTCGTCCCCGCCGCCGCGTTGGGACTCCTCCTCGCCGGAACGATTATGAATGAAGCTTCTCCGATCGATCGCCACAGCCTGGCGTTGGCTGCACTGCAAGCCTTGCCGATGCCGATCGCGATCCTCGACCGCGACGGTCTGATCGTCACGGTCAACGACGCCTGGCGCGCAGCGGTAGGCGACAGCGGGGCCTGGGATCTGCAGGAACCGCAGGGCGTCCCCTATCTGGTGATGTGCGCCGACGCGGCTGGACCCGGCAGCGAACATCATGCGATCATCGACCAGGGGCTGAAAACCGTCCTGGCCGGCACGCTGAACTCCTTTGTCCGGACCTACACGGTGACCTTCGGACGCGAAGAACGGCCGAGCCAGGTGATCATCGGAGCGATGCCGTGTGGCGGCGCGGTGGTGGTGCACCAGGCCCTGGGCCCGGCCTCTGAGTCCGGCCGTTACCGGGTCAACCAGGCGCGTGAGCAGAACGAGACCATGCCACGCCTGGCGGAACACGCGCCGGTACTGATGTGGACCAGCGACGCCGACGGCGCCTGGCGCTGGTTCAATCGGCGCTGGCTGGACTTCGCCGGTCAACCGTTGGAAGAGGCGCTGCACCTCGACTGGCGCACCAGGATCCATCCCGACGACCAGTTCGCCGCGATCACCACCGCCAACCAGGCGCAACGCGAACGGCGGGAATACCTGCACAAGTTCCGCCTGCGGCGCCCGGACGGCGAATTCCGCTGGCTGCACGAACGCGGCCAGCCGCTCTACCATCCCGATGGCCGCTTCGCCGGCTACATCGGTTCCTGCACCGACATCACCGACATCGTGCGTACCGAGGAGGACCTCGCCCGTCATCGCGACCAGCTCCATCGCCAACTGCAGTTCGCCGGCACGCTCAACCGTATGGCCCAGACCATCATCGGCATGGATGACCAGGATCGTATCCTCGACTCGCTGGTCGAGACCATCGGACGGACCCTGGCGGTCGACCATGCCCTGATCCTCGACGTGCGCCTGCCGCAGCAGCGGGTGATGGTGCTGAGCGACTGGATCGACCCGGCCTGTGCGCTCGATATCAGGCGCGAAAAGGAACATCCGCTCGCGCAGTTCGCCCAGAGCCTGCGCCATGCCTGGGAGATGCGCACGCCGCTGGAGAGCCATGACGACCAGATCAATCCGCGTCTGACCAGCGAAGGCTCGGCGGCATGGCTGCACCAGCGGCTGAAAGTCCGCAGCCTGCTGTGGTTCCCCTTCGCCTTCCGCGCCGACGGGTTCCTGGTGCTGTCGATCCACCAGCTGATGCGCCGGCGGATCTGGTTGGGCGACGAGCGCGAATTCCTCGCCACGGTCACCAACCTGGTGAACCTCGCCTTGCAGAAGGCGCGCATGTTGTCCGAGCGCCGCGAGTCGGCGATCCAGCGGCATCAGACCGGCAAGATGGAGGCGATGGGCCGCCTCGCCGGCGGCGTGGCGCACGACTTCAACAACCTGCTCACGACCATCACCGGGCATACCGGCCTACTGCTGCGCGCGCTGCCCGAGGGGCATCCCCTGCGCATCCATGCCGAGAGCGTGCTCAGCGCTACCGAACAGGCCACCGAGACCACGCGCAATCTGCTCGCCTTCAGCCGTCAGCAGCCCTTCAACCCGATCGCCACCAATCCCAACCGGGTGGTCGCACGGCTGCGCCTGCTGATCGATCACCTGATCCCCAGCAACATCACGGTGGAGACCGGCCTGCTGGCGGACGTCGGCGACGTCCTCGCCGACCCAGGGCAGTTGGAGCTCGCCTTGATGAACCTCGCGGTCAACGCCCGGGACGCCATGCCCGAGGGTGGGCGCCTGGTGATCAACACCCGCGAGGTGGTGGTCGATGACGAGATGTCGCGTCGGGTCGGCGCACGCCCTGGGATCTATGTCTCGTTGTCGGTGTGCGATACCGGCCTGGGCATGGACGCCAGCACCGTCGAGCGGATCTTCGAACCCTTCTTCACCACCAAGGAACCCGGCCGCGGCACCGGCCTCGGCTTGTCGAGCGCGTATGGATCGGTGCGGGCGATGGAGGGTTTCATCAGCATCGAGACCGCCCAGGGACGCGGCACCTCGATCGCCATCAACCTGCCCAAGGTGATGGATGACACCGACGACACCCCGACCCCGCTGCGCCTGAAAGCGCTCGGCGGCAGCGAGACCATCCTGCTAGTGGAGGACAATCCAGGCGTCATGGAGCTGACCCGGGATGCCCTGCGTCATGAGGGTTATCAGGTCCTGGCGGCCAACGATGGGGAGGAGGCCTTGCGCCTGGTGCAGAGCCATGCCGGGAAGATCGATCTGCTGCTCAGCGACATGGTCTTGCCCGGCTTCGATGGCCAGACCCTGGCGATCCGCCTGCGCGCCACCCGGCCCCAGCTCACGGTGATCTTCACCTCCGGCTACAGTGCTGACGCCTTCAAGGCCAAACACAGCCTGGGACCCACCGGCTTCCTGGCCAAACCCTATACCATCGACGAACTGGTGCGGGCGGTACGCACGGCGATCGAGGCCCGGCCCTAGCCTTCAGCGCTAAAGTGAATCTGGACAACCGGATATTCACCACCGAGCGCACAGAACGCACAGAGCGGAGCCACGCGTTCCCCTCTGTGCGCTCTGTGCGCTCGGTGGTGAACATCTCCCGCTCGTCTGCCGGCTGAGGCAGCTGGCGGAACGGCGGGTTCCGGGGTACCCTTCGCCCGTGACTCCTCCCGACCCGCACCTCGGCAAGACCTACGGCAATGTGAAACTGGTGTCCAAGCTGGGACAGGGGGCGATGGGCGCGGTCTATCAGGGCTGGCACGAGGGCTTCGCCCGCGAGGTGGCGGTCAAGGTGCTGCTCAACCTGCATGCCAAGGGCAACGTCCGGGAACGTTTCCTGCGCGAGGGTCAGGCCGCCGCCAAGGTCCAGCACGAACACGTGGTCCAGGTGATGGACGCCGGTGAACACGACGGCGTCGCCTACCTGGTGATGGAACTGGTCAACGGCTACAGCCTCGGCCATATCTGCGACGAGAAGGGCCCCCTGCCGTGTGAAGCCGCCGCGCGCATCGGTGCGCAGATCGCTCTCGGCTTGGCCGCCATCCACCTCCAAGGCATCATCCACCGCGACATCAAGCCGGACAACATCCTCGTGGGGGGTGATCGCAAGGTGAAGATCACCGACATGGGCCTGGCCAAGCAGACCGACGATCCCGAACTCAATCGTCTCACCGCCACCGGCATGGTCGTCGGCACTCCGCTCTACGTCTCGCCCGAGGCGATCCGCGATCCGCGCAGCTGCACCACCTCCTCCGACATCTACAGCCTGGGCGCGACGCTCTATCACCTGCTGGTCGGGCACCCGCCCTTCCAGGCCGACTCGCCCTATGAAGTCATGCGTGCTCATCTCGAACAACGCGTGCAGCCGATCCGCGAGCTGCGTCCCGAGGTCCCCGCCGGCTTCGCGCAACTGGTCGAGCGCTGCCTGAACAAATTGCCCGAACGCCGGCCCACCGCCCTGGCGGTCGCCGAACTGCTTTCGGGCGGCGCGAATCTGAAAGCCAGCGCCAGCCGCGGCCTCGCCACCCTGGTCGGCATCGCCACGGTGGTGGTGGTCGGCGGCTCGGCCCTCGGCTGGTTCAGCCTGCAACGCCTGCGCCAAGCGCAGGTCACCGCCGCCGCCACCGCCAGCGTGGTGATCTCCTCCAGCGAGACCGACGCTGAGCAGCGTATCGATGGCGGGCCGTGGCGCGCCTTGGGCGGGCCACCCGAGCCGCTTGGCCCAGGGGACCATCAGATCGAGGTGCGTGCCAGCCGTTCCGGCCCCCTGCTGCGCTACACCGGCACGGTGACCCTGGCGGATCAGGAACACCGCACGCTGCCGGTGACCCTGCTGCCGGTCACCGTGCCGGCCCAACGCATCCCGTTCCCTGGGGATGGCATGCTCTACGCCGATGGCGCCTCCTTCGGCACCGAACCCGCCTTCGCGGTGACCCAGGCCGGTACCTACGCCTTGGGACGGTGGGATGGTAGCCTCTGGCAATCGTGCACCGCCACCGTCGATGACCGCGGCCAGGTCGCGCTCGGCGCCATGACCACCCGCCAGCATCCCGATGGCGCCGCGTGGTGGCGGACGACGGCGGAATCCGGCCAACGGATGGCCCGCCACCACGTCGCCAGCTGGTGGGAGGTCGATCGCGCGCGGGCGACCGCCGGCCTCGCGCCGCCCCCAGGGTGGCTGGCGCAGGGACAACGCAGCGAGCAGCCCGCCCTGGGCCTGACCCCAGGCCTGATCGAGGCCACCATCCGCGTGCTGGGCAGCGACGCGGTGCTGCCACCTCCGCCGATCGCCTTGCGCCTGTCGGGCGATTATCGCGGCCCGGTCTGGTGCAGCGATCATGGCCGCCTGACGCCGGTCGGTGGACCGACCGTCAACGCCCTGCTCATCCTGGTGCCCCGCGAGGCCACGCCCGCACCGTGAGTTTCCCGTTTGTGCGCAGGCGGCAGCTCTACCATCCCGCCATGCGCCGAGCGATTTCCATCCTGGTCCTGGCTGGCCTCCTGCAGTCGGCCGCCGCCGCCGACATGGTGGTGCTGAAGAATGGCCAACGCATCGCCGGCACCCTCGACCCGACCATCGACGTCGGTACCGACCAGGTCGCGATCAAGACCGGCAGCGGCATCATCCGCCTGCCGAAGTCGGCCATCGCCACCGAGGACCTCGGCTACGACGCGCGCAAGACCCGGCTGGCCATGGATGACCTCGCCGGACACGTCGCCCTGGCGGCGTGGTGCCGCGCCAAGGGCATGAACAAGGAGGCGCTCGAGCTGCTCAACGCTGCGGTGAAACTCCCAGGGGTGACGCTCGCCACGCGCGCGCTGCATGCCCGCCTGGTCGATGAGGACGACACCCCGCGCGGTGGCGCCAAGCAGGCGCTCGAGCTCTATCGCCGCTATCGCCAGGACGGTGGCGATGACTCCGCCACGCTCGCCCGTCTCGCCCAACTGGAAAAGGTGCTCGCCGATTTCGAAGCGCAGGCCACTGGCGTCGCCACCGCCACCGTGGTGCCCAAGCCGGTGCCGACCATCCAGGGCGGCCTGGAGAGCCGGGGCTGGGACCACGAAGCGCCGCAGTGGTCGAACCCGGTGCGTCCACAGGTCATCAGCGTCTCCACCGAGGCCGGCATCGGTCCCGCGCTCAAGATCGAGTTCAAGGGTGGCGACCAGGAAAAATCCACCATCAAGCGCACGGCGCACCTGACCATCGGCAACGACAGCGTGCTGACCTTCTTCGTGCAGAACCCAGGCGACAAGCCGCTGAGCATCGCCATCGGCGTGAAGACCGGCACCAAGTACCTGTTCCACGAGAGCCCGCAGCAGCAGGTCAAACCCGGCCCGACCTTCCAGAAGCTGCGCTTCGACTTCAAAGGCGCCAACTTCAAGAGCGCCGCCAGCGGCTGGAACTACGACACCCGCGTCGCCGACCTCAACGACGTGAAGGAACTCCAGATTTTGATCTACAACGGCAAGGCCGATGGATCACTGATCATCAGCAACATGGGTTTCCCCGCCAAGCCGGACCTGTAGCCGCGGCTTGCGCCTGTGGCTGACGTCGCGGCTGCGCCGCTCGCCGCGGGGCGCGGTCGCCGCGAAGCGCGGCGATCAGCCACATGCGACGCTGGCTGCGCCAGCGTGTCCCGCGCGAAGCGCGCGGGACCAAGCCTGGTCCCCGCTCGGTCGCGCCGGCGCCCTCGGGGGATCGTTGTTCGCGGGCTCTGCCCGCTACGCCCGCCAAGGGCTGCCGCCCTTGGATCCCGCCTGACACGTACGGATTAGGTTTCCCCCCTGGGACCGCCGGCTGCCAGCCGGCTCGGGGCAATCTCTTTCTCGCGCGCGCTTGCGCGCGTCGCATCTACGAATCTACGAAATTCGCTTCCCCTCCGGCACCACCTGCAGCGGCTGGTCGATGACGGTCCAGGAATGGCCGTCGAGGTAGCTGCGGTTGCCGAGGCGCGCTGGCGCCGAGAGCAGGTGCGGATCGGGGAAACCGTCCGCGTCGAGGATGCCTTCGGCGGCGTGCAGATGGAGAACCTCCAGCAGGCACAGCGTGGTGGCGGGCGTGCCGACCGGGACTTCTTGCAGCAGGCGGCATTCGAAGGCGACCTGCGCGTCGGCTAGGCGTGGCGGGCGCACCACGCTGCTCGCGAGCGTCGCCAGGCCGAGTTCGCCGACTTCGCTCACCGTCGAGGCGTAGTCGCCACCGCTCTGATGGACCTGGGCGAGGCGCGCGGGCGGCGCGATGTGCACCACCGCTTCGCGGTTCGCGCGCAGGTTGCGCAAGGTGTCCTTCATCGGTTCACGGTGTGCGATCGCGACGCTCAGCACCATCGGGCTGGCGGTCACGCCATTGAAGAAGCTGAAGGGCGCGAGGTTGACCACGCCTTGGTCGGACAGCGTCGTGATCCAGGCGATCGGCCGCGGCACGACGCATCCGATCAGCCAGCGGTAGGCGGAACGACGGTCGGCAGTGGTGGGGTCGAAGGACATCGCTCGCCTCGTGGAGATGCGCCGTGCGCAGGAGCGTGAAACGTCGGCGTGACCGCTGGCGAACTCGGACGCGCGGCCTATTTGAGCGTCACCGCCTTGAACACGTAGACCTGCAGGTAGCGGTTCTCGGGGTGGGCCTCGAGCGGTTCCTCGGTCACCAGCCGGCGGCCGTCATGGCTCCATTCCGGGGCTTCGCCCATCGGCGCCAGCTGATGACGGAAGGAGCCGTTGTAGGCGCACAGGATCAAGGCGCCGCTGCGGCCGACCGCGGCGCAGATGTCGACCTTGGGATGGGGCGCGGGCGCCCGCGCATCGGCAGCGACCAGCACCGGCGCGGCCTTGGCGTTGGCGTAGTAATAGATGTCGGTGCCGCCGCTCCACCACGGCTGGCCAGCCACCGGTTCGGCGCGCATGACGGTGGTGAGCAGTCCACCGTTGGCGGTCCAGCGCGGCTCGACCCCGTTGGGGACGGTGGTGGTGACGCCGGTACGCCAGCGGATCAGCAGGTTGCCGCGGCGGGTGCCGCTGCCGATCCAGTGGTCGGTCTCGAACACCGGGCGATCGAGCCAGGCGATGCCCTCGCCCTTGCGCTGAGGCTCGGGCATGAAACCCGGACCGAACTCGACGATGGTGCCGTAGGGATCCACCACGTAGATGCGATCCTCGCTCGCCGCCACCAAGTTGCGGCCCCACACCTTGGGCCGGTAGCCGTAGGTGGTGAGGCTCTTGGGCGCGAGCGGGATCTCCTTGCCGGTGATCGACTCGAGCAACGTCACCACCGAGAGGCCCTCGCTGGTGGGCACCACGCGACCGTCGGTGGTGGTGATGACATTGTCCTTGGGCCCGAACACGAACTGCCGCTGGCTGACCCACACCGGGTTGGCGGTCTCGTGTTTGGTCTTGGTGGCGAAGTACTGCTGCTGGCCGCTGCCTTCATCCAACAGCACGAAACCACCGCCACTGCGCGCCAGGATCTGGTAGCTCTCGGGATTCCAGGTCGCCTGCGGGTTCGGCACGGTGGTGTCCCACCCGTACGAGCGCAGGATCTGGAAATCCTCGGCGGTGATCTGCCGCGGCGGCGCACCACATCCGCTGAGCAGGCCCATGACGATCAGCGCGGTGGGAAGTGCTGCGGTAAGAAGGGTCGACGTACGCATGGCCGGCAGTGTCGAGAGGTGTTCGAGCGCACAAGGCGCCGGCCGACGCTTCATCCGCAGGCGAGCGGTGCAGCGCTCCAGCGAACGGCTGCAGACAGCGGACACCGCGTAAGGAAAGGGAGCACTCGGCGTCGCGTGCTCCGCTCAGCGCGCCAGCGCCGCGCGTTCGCACCACGCTTCGAGCTGCTGGCGTTCCGCCACCAGATCGACCCCCAGCCCCAGGGTCGGGAAACCCGTCAGCAGGTGGTCGCCCTCGGCCATCAAGGCGTCACGGCGGGAACCCGGCGGCAGGCGTTGGAGCGCGCCGCGCACGTCGAGCATACGATCACGCAGTCGACGCTGGATGCCCTGCTCGGCCTGGCAGCGGCGCGTGACCTGTCCGAGGCCATCACGCAGGCGGCCCTCGGCGAAGCCGGCGCCGCTGCCGCCGCCCATCACCAGGCCGAGCAGGGTCTCCTCACGGATGGACGTCAACTCGCGCAGCGCACGCGTCAGACCGAGCGCGGCGAGCAGACGCGGGTCCACGGCGGTGGCCTCCTGCCAAGCCGCCAGCCAGATGTTCACGCGCTCGGTCGCGCGCAGCATATCCTGCGGCCTGGTGGTGGCGCCATCGAGCCGGCGCGCGAGTCCGTCGATAAATGCCGGCAGGCGCTGCAGCGTATTCCAGGTCAGGCGCGGCACCCACCCTGGGGCCAGCAGCAGGTCGAGATGGTTGGCGACGCTGCGCGCGACGGTGGCCATGGCCAACGACTTGGCACCTTGGCGCAGACGGTTGCGCAGGCTTTCACAGCGGTCGGCGATCTGGTCGAGCAGGCCATCGATGCCGACGGCCGCGCTCTGCAGGGCCTGCCCGGCACGTGTGCTGAGCACGGCGAAGGCCTCCTCGTCGCGCACCACGCCGCGTTCGCCCGAGCAGAGCACGGCCAACGCCATCTGGCGACGCAACAATCCGAGCCGTTGGGCGAAGACCCGCTCGCAGCGCGCCGCACGACTGGTCGCCGGCGTGGTGGCGAGCGCCACCAGGGCCTCGTCGTGCGCCGCTTCGAGCGCCGCGTCGATGCCGTCGTCATGCCACGCCATCGCCGCGTCGGCGCTGGCGAACACCGCGCGGCGCACCGCCACCGCTCCGCGTGCATCGCGATCGCGCACCACCGCCAGATGGCCGGTGATGCCATGCACTGTGGCGGTGGGCGGCACCGCCCCAGGCCAGGTGGTGGCCGGGACGGTCTCCCATTCGGCGCGCACCAGCCGCAGCCGGTCGCCCGCCGCCGCCACCTGTGCAGCGATGAAACGTGGATCGCGGCCGCTGTAGATCTCGGCGCCGTCCTGGTCGCGGATGCGGAAGCGCAGGCGCAGGTGCGCCGGCAAGGCGCTGGCGTCGAGCGGCGGACAGGCCTGGCCCAGGCGCTTGGTCAGCGCCGCGGTCAAGGCGCTGGCCAGCGGCAGGCGTCCCGCCGACGGCGCGAGTTCCTGCGCCACGGCGGTGGCGGTCTCGGCCAAGGGGATCAGCCGCCGACGCTGGTCCTTGGGGATCTGTTGCAGGTAGGCGTCGATGGTCTCACCCAGCCGCGCCGGCACCAACCAGTCGAGAGCGGCGGGATCGATCTGCGCGAGCTGGGGCTCCGCCACCTCCAGAGTGGTGCCGTCGGTGGGGTCCCCTGGGGCGAAACAATAGGTCAGGGGGAAGCTGACACCGCCCATGGTCACGCTGAGCGGCGCGACCTCCTGGGCGTGATCGGCGAGCGCATGCTCCACCAGTTCGCGCAGGGTCAAACGCAAGCGCTCGGCGCCATGGGTGGAGATGAAACGGCGCAGGGCATCGCTGGACGCCACCACCGGCGCGTCGTCGCGACCGCGACCGAGACGCTGGTGGTAGAGCGCCTCGACCTGCGCCGCATCAACCCACAACGAGGGATCGCGCAGGCGATCCCGCAGGCCGCGTGCGATGGTGGCGGTCGCGCGGTTCTCGCTGATGAAGGGGAACTCGCGCTGCCAACGCACGTCGTCGTCGCCCTCGGCGACCAACGCCTGCGCGACGAACACCCGGGTGGCATCCGCCGGATCGATGCGTTCGTACGGTACCAGGCGGCCTTCGCTCAGCGGCAGGCCCTTCCAGGTGACGGTTTCCCGGCAGACCACCTGGCGACGCGCCGGGTGCCAATGCGGGTCGCGGTGACGGCGTTTGACGCGTTCGCCGGCCAGGGCGATGACCCACTGCGGATCGTTCGGCGCGCTCAAGCGGGCGAACAGACGGCTGGTCTCGACCACCTCGCACGCCACCAGCCAGGGCGGCGGCGGCGGCGCG
>JANPIY010000273.1:0-1886 GCA_031425255.1 Planctomycetota bacterium | reverse complement strand
GGTGACGGCTTCGCGACCGCGACCGACGCCGGCGCGGTGGCCGCTGGCTGGCTCAAGACCTTCAACGATCCGCACTTGGAAAAGCTGGTGGCCGAGGCGATCGTCGGCAATCGCGATCTCGCGGCGATGAAGGCGCGGCTCGATCAGGCTGCATCACGAGCGCGCCAGGCTGGCGCCGATCTCAAACCCCAGGTCAGCCTGGCGGCCGGTGGGAACGCCGGCGGCAGCGGCAACGCACCGAACACCGAACAGATGGGTGCGGGCTTGAGCATGACCTGGGAGATCGATGTGTGGGGTCGGCTTTCGGCTGGCCAACGCGCGGCGCAAGAAGCGTTTGCCTCGACCGCGGCCGACACCGCGTTCGCCCGTGAATCGCTGGCGGCGCAGGTCGCGAAGGGTTGGTTCCTGGCCATCCAGGCGGTGCAGCAGGAGGACATCGTCACCCGCGCCGCCGCCTTGCGTCAACGCAACCTGCAGATCGCCACCGAGCGCAACAAGATCGGCAAAGCCGCTGCGACCGATGTCGCCCTGGCGCGCGCCGATGTCGCCGCCGCCAACGATGCGGTGGAGCAGGCGAAGAGCGGGCGCGAGAACGCCGCACGTTCCCTCCAGGTCCTGCTCGGGCGTTATCCCTCGGCTGAACTCACCATCGCCGCCACCTTGCCAGCCTTGCCGCCGCCGCCGCCGGCGGGTCTGCCCAGCCAGTTGATGGAACGGCGTCCCGACCTGATCGCGGCCACCCGGCGGGTCGCCTCGGCGTTCAATCAGGTGGAGTCGGCGAAAGCCGCCCGCCTCCCGCGTCTGGCCATCACCGCCAATGCGGGGACCATGTCGCAGGACTTCCAATCGATGTCGCTCAACGACGCGTTCTGGAATCTCGGCGCCAACATGATGGGGCCGATCTTCGATGGCGGCCGCCTCAAGGAACAGGTCATCATCGAGACCGCCAAGCAGGAGGAGGCGCTGGCGTTGTACGGCAAGGCCGCCCTCGAAGCCTTCCGCCAGGTCGAGACGGCGTTGGCGGAATCCCGTCGCCTGATCACCCGCGTCGAGCTGCTGACGGCGGCGGAAAAGGATCAGAACGAGGCCGAGCGCCTGACCCAGCAGCGTTTCGACGCCGGCGCCATCGATCAGCTCATCCTCATCCTGGTGCAGGAACGTGCGCTGCTGTCCCGCCTCGCGCGCGTCGCCATCGAGGTCGAGGCGCTGACCAACCGCATCAATCTGCACCTCGGCCTGGGTGGCGGCTTTGAATTGCCACCGCCCACGCCGGATGATCAATCGCCGCCCTCCAAGGCCGTGTCGAAAGGAAAACAATGACCTCGGGATTCGAATACTTCTGCCTCGGCATCCTCTGCCTGGGTCTGACCATGGCGATCTATTTCATGGTCTGGCTGCATGGTATTCCGCACCACATCGCCGTAGCCAACAACCACCCGCACAAGCGCACCATCCATCACGCCTGCTGGCTCAGCCTGTTCACGCTGCATGCGATCTGGCCGCTGGTCTACCTCTGGGCGATCATGCCAGGAAGGACCCTGGCGGTGCGGGTCGAGGGTGCCGCTGGCGATGCGACGCTACTCGCCCGCGTCGCGGAGCTGGAACGTCGCCTGGCGAGCCAGCCGACCGAGATGGTCTCACCAGTGGCCATCCCAGCAGCGTCGACGAAGAAGGAAGCCTGACATGCTCGAACTCCTCGCCGCGGTCTACGGCACGCTCTGCTGGCTGATCTTCAAGAAATTCAAGCTGGTGCCGGTCAACGACTACACCGTCGTCACGGCGATCTTCATCCCGGTGGTCACCGGGATCTTCGGTCTGCTCATCCTCAACATGTACGCACCGTTGGCGAAGGATGTGCGCCTGTACGCACCCTCCACGCCGATCAC
>JANPIY010000272.1:0-2182 GCA_031425255.1 Planctomycetota bacterium | reverse complement strand
GCTGGCAACGCCGGGCCTGATCGACCACCCGCTGCGCCGCCAGATCGACGCCGACGGTCCCGCGCATGCCACCCAGCCGCGCCGCGGCGATCGCCGAGCCGATGCCGAGCACGACCAGGACGAGAATGAGTTCGAGCAGGGTGAAGCCGGCTTTCGCCGGGAGCGCGGAAGTGCGTCGGCTCCACTCCCTGGCCGGCGTCACGTCGGCATCACGCGACGCGGGCCTGCGGAGTGACGACTCCGCACCCCGCACCCCGCACGCCACACGTTGGCCGACCACGAACATCATTCCGTCCAGTTGGAGATGTCGTCACCTCCGCCTTCGCGTTGATCGGGACCGTTGGACCACAGGTCGTACCCTTCCGGGCGGTGCTGGCCGGGATGACGGTAGTTCCACGGGGTCTCCCACTGGTCCTTGGGCACCGCGTCACCGTCGAGGTAAGGACCCTCCCAGGCCTTGGCGTTGTCGCCGCTCGGCTTCTCCACCAGCACCCGCAAGCCTTCGCTGGAGGTCGGGTAGCGGCCGAGGCTGATCTCGAAGCGATCGAGGGCGAGTTTGAAGTTGCCCAGCTGGGTGGTCGCCGCCTTGACCTTGGCCGACTGGCTCTGGCCGACGAAGCGCGAGCCGACAATGCCGGCGAGCACCGCGAGGATGACCAGCACGAGGAGGAGTTCGAGGATGGTGAATGCGTTTCGCGCGCGTCCGATGTCCGATGTCCGATGTCCGATGTCCCGTCTACCACGGTGATCGTGTTCGGCTGACGCCATGGTGCATGCGAGGTGACCCCCAATCGCTCGTGAATCGTGCGTCCCACGAGACATCGGACATCGGACATCGGACATCGGACCCGCTCCTCGGGCCGAGCCGACCCGCTTCCAGTACTGACGAACGATAGCGGGATACATGTTCATTTGATCGCACTCCAGAGGTCGAAGATGGGCAGCAGCATGCCGACGACGATGGTGCCGACCAGGGTGGCCATCACGAGCAGCAGCAAGGGTTCGGCCAGCGATACCAGCGTGCGCAGGCGGCGATCGAGATCGCGTTCGCTGGTGTCGGCCAAGCGCAGGAGTTCCTGCGGCAGACGTCCGCTGCTCTCCGCCACCGCCAGCGCTTCGAGGGCGGTCGGCGGCAGCATCGCGCCGAAATTGGCGAGCGCGCTGGTGAGGCCTTCACCCTGGCGCACCCGCTCGGTGGCCACCACCAGGGCGGCCGCCAGCACCGGGTTGCCGACCGCTTCGCGTGATACCGTCAAGGCGTTCATCAGCGGGACGCCGGCCTTCATCAAGGTGCCGAGCATGCGGCAGAAGCGTACACGGGCGAGGGTGGCCTTGACCTCACCCACGGCCGGCAGCTTGAGCTGGAAACCCTCCCACCACGCGGCGCCCTGCGGCATCGCCAGCAGGGTCTTGCCGGCGACCACGCCGAGCACCGCCAACACCACCAGGATCCAGCCGTGGTGCACCAGCAGGTCGCTGGTGTGCTGGATCATGCGGGTGAGGAAGGGCAGTTCGCGGTTGAAGGAGGCGAACAAGGTGGCGAAGCGCGGGATGAACCACACCAGCAGGAAGGCGACCACGCTGCCGGCGATGGTCAACAGCAGGGCCGGGTAGATCAGCGCGGCGCCGACGCGACCGATCAGTTCGCGTGTGCGTTCGAGGTAGTCCGCCACTTGTTCCAGCACCAGCTCGAGGAAGCCGCCGGCCTCGCCGGCGCGCACCATGGCGACGAACACCGGGGGGAAGAGTCTGCCCTCGTCACGCATGGCATCCGCCAGCGAGGCGCCGTCGCGCACACGGGCGTGGATGCGCGACCAGGCGGCCTTGGCGCCGGCATGGGTCGCCTCGCGTTCGATCACCGTCAATGCGCGCGACAACGGCACGCCCGCAGCGATCAGACCGCCGAGCGAACGGGCGAACGCCAGCACCTGCGCCGAAGGCACGCGGCTGCCGAGCAGACCGCCCGTGCTCGCGGCGGTGACTGCGGTCGGCACCAGGCCCTGGGCCTCGATGGCGCGCTGGGCCGCCACCGGATCGTCGGCGTCGATGCGTCCCGCTTGCGAACGGCCGTCGCTGGCCAGGGCGATGTATTCGAAGGTCGGCATATCAGCGCGTCAGGTTGCCCGCGTGGGTGTTGCGCAACACTTCCGTCACCGAGGTCTTGCCCTGGCGGACCAGGTCG
>JANPIY010000271.1:0-2870 GCA_031425255.1 Planctomycetota bacterium | reverse complement strand
GATGTCGCCCTTCAGCGGCTTGAACTCGTGGCTGTGGACAGTCTTGCCCTTGTCATCCTTGAACTGGAGAGTCTGGACCACCTCCTTGGCTGGTCTCCCGCCGATGTTCCAGAGGTGGAAGCTGACGGTGGCGATCTTCAGATTGGCATCGTGCTCGTAGTTCTGATTCAGGCTGATCAGGAATGGGAGGGTGGCGACATCGCTGAGCGCCACCGGCACCATCGCCACCTTGTCCCAGGCGATGGAGATCTCCTGGCCATCTTTCCCGCCGTCTTTCCAGGCGAGCTCGACCTGGAAGGCCTGGAAGGTGGGAGCGTTCAACTTGTAGCTGAGGTCACGGGTCACCCCAGGGACGAGTTGTCCAAGATCGACCCAAGGCCCGGAGGTCTGCGGTTTGCGCAGCGGATCGAGCGTCACCACGCGGTATCTGGCCGATGTCAGCGGCCTGGTCGCACCGCGCAAACGCAGCTCGAACATGAAGAACGGCTTGTAGTTGTCGTCGGCGCGACCGCTCCAGAGGTACTCGCCGACAAAATGCGGATAGGTCGTGGGCTTGGGCGCCGCGGCCGCCTGCTTGGCGAATGCCGCCTTGGCGTCGGCCTTGCCGGCCTCCATCCACGCCAGATTGGCGGGCTCTTTCTTATCCGCGGCCGTGAGTACAGGCCCGCTGAACAGGAGCAGGACGGCAAACAAAAGATGGCCACGTGACATCGGTTTCCTCAGAGCGTCCAACAGCAGCAGGCTGCGGACTAACGGCCCCACTGTATGCGGGTTCGAGGCAACCTATGTCATCCAGGACACGCCGCCACGACCGTCGGCTCTGCAAGCGGTATTCAAAATTGCCCATCAGTTTCCCATCGGAGCTCATCGGCCACGGCTCACCAGGATCCATATGGCGCGGTTGACGACCCGGACCGGCATGGGTTTTTTTCGACCGGTGCCATCGCGATTCTGGTTGGATGAGTGGCACAGTCCCCCTCGCCCGCGGCGCCATCGCACATGCCAGCGGGACGACGTGGGTCATAGTGCCAAGCCCCTCGACGACGGTGGAGTTCAGCATGCGCAAGTTTCTGGGTGAGATCCTGATGGAGATGGAGTCGGTGACCGACGCCCAGGTCAAGGCGGCGCTAAACAAGCAGAACGCCGGCGACAAGCGCATGATCGGGCAGCTCCTGGTCGAGGCCCAGGCCTGTTCCCCCGAGGATGTCGCGCGCGCCCTGGCCGAGCAATTCGACATGCGTTTCTATGACCTCGAGTCGATGGAGGTCCCACGTAAGATCGTCGACCTGGTGCCGCAGGAGCTGGCGCGCGAAAAACTCGTCTTCCCGGTCGGCCTCAATGGTCGCACCCTCGCGGTAGCGATGGCCAACCCGCTCGACCTCGAAGTGGTCGATACCTTGCGCTTCACCACCTCGCTGGCCATCGAAGTGGCGGTGGCGAGCGAACGACAGATCAAGGCCTCGATCGAGAAGACCTGGGGCCTGACCGAGAACAAGCTCGACCAGATGCTCGGCGAGATGTCGCAGGACATCAGCTACCGCGCCCAAGGCGAGGAAGGCGGCGGCGAAGACGACGCGCTGATCGTCAAATTCGTCCAGCAGATCATCACCAATGCCCTGACCAATCGCGCCTCGGACATCCACATCGAGCCGATGGATGATCACCTGCGCATCCGCTACCGCATCGACGGCGTCTGCTTCACCATGGACCCGGCGCCCAAACGTCTGCAGGGGCCGGTGGTGCAGCGACTGAAGATCATGGCCGGGATGATGATCGAGGAGAAGCGCAAGCCGCAGGACGGTCGCATCAAGGTCAAGATCGGCGAGAAGCCGCTCGACCTGCGTGTGTCGTGCCTGCCGTCCGTGCATGGCGAATCGATCGTCATGCGTCTGCTCGACAGCGACAATCTGAAGCTCTCGCTCGACGACATGGGTCTCGATCCCAGCGACCTCAAGATCTTCAACGGCCTGATCAAACGGCCCAACGGCATCATCCTGGTGACGGGTCCGACCGGTTCGGGCAAGACCACCACCCTGTACGCCACCCTCAACACCCTCAACACCATCGACCGCAAGATCATCACCGCGGAAGATCCGGTCGAATACCACCTCAACGGCATCAATCAGTGCCAGGTCAACCACAAGATCGGCATGGACTTCCCGCGCATCCTGCGCGCCATGCTGCGTCAGGCGCCCAACGTCATCCTGGTCGGTGAAATCCGTGACGCCGAGACCGCACAGATCGCCATCCAGGCCTCGCTGACTGGCCATCTGGTGTTCAGCACGCTGCACACCAACGATGCGCCGAGCGCGCTCACCCGTCTGATTGACATGGGCGTGCCGCCATTCCTGGTCGCAACCTCGATCCAGGCGGTCCTCGCCCAACGCCTGATCCGCACCAACTGCCCGAAGTGCCTGGAACCCTTCCAACCGGAAGCGCGCCAGCTGGAGATGCTCAAGCTAAGGCCCGAACAACTTGCCAACCAGCAATTCCGCCGCGGCAAGGGCTGCGATCACTGCAAGGGCAGCGGCTACCGCGGCCGACGCGGCATCTTTGAGATGATGACCATGAACCGCTCGATCCGTGACCTCGCCTTCAACAAGGCGACCACCAGCGAGGTGCGCAAGGCGGCCATCGGCAATGGCATGAACACCCTGGCGATGGACGGCGCGCGCAAGGCGCTGCAAGGCCTCACCACGCCGGAGGAGGTCATCCGGATGGCCAAGACCGACGACTAGCTGCGGCTTGCGCCCCAGTCTGACGTCGCCGCTGCGCGGCTCGCCGCCTGCGGCGGTCACCGCTGCGCGGTGATCAGCCTGGTGCGACCCCGGCTGCGCCGGGGTGTTTTGCTGCGCAAAACCAAGCCGGTC
>JANPIY010000270.1:0-2115 GCA_031425255.1 Planctomycetota bacterium | reverse complement strand
GGACCTGGTCGACGGCGAGGTCAAGACCCTGCGCCTAAAAGGCGGAGAAAGCGTGCGCGCAGCGCAGGTCATCATCGCCACCGGTGCCAAGTGGCGGGAACTGGGCGTGCCCGGAGAACGCGAACACATCGGCCACGGCGTGGCCTTCTGTCCGCACTGCGATGGTCCCTTCTACAAGGGCAAGCGGGTGGCGGTGGTCGGCGGTGGCAACTCCGGCGTCGAGGCGGCGATCGATCTCGCCGGCATCTGTAGCGCCGTGACGCTGTTCGAATTCGGTGAGAGCCTACGCGCCGATGCCGTGCTGCAGCGCAAGCTCGCCAGCCTGGCCAACGTCACCGTGGTGATCAACGCCCGCACCACCGAGGTGGTGGGCGACGGCACCAAGGTGACCGCTCTGCGCTACGAGGACCGCATCGCCAAGACCATCAGCACGCGTGAGCTCGACGGGGTCTTCGTGCAGATTGGCCTGGCGCCCAATTCGGCGCTGGTGAAGGATCTGGTCGAGGTCAACCGCGCCGGCGAGATCGTCGTCGACCCACGCGGCCGCACCTCGAAGGCTGGCATCTATGCCGCGGGCGACGTCGCCAACCTGCCGTACAAGCAGATCATCATCGCCATGGGCGACGGGGCGAAGACCGCGCTCTCAGCGTTCGAGGACCGCATGCGGGCGTGAGCTGGCAAAGTGCGAATGCGGAGTGTGATGTTGGGAGGAAGATGGGTTCAAACCGCAGAGTCTCATGGCGGCTTGGCCCCTTCTAGCTGATCGGCAACCGAGTCCCTCGATGGCCACCTATTTCATAGAGGGAGATGATATTTGCCACAGAGCTCACAGAGCCCACAGAGGTGACCAGCTCTCCTCTGTGCGCTCCGTGAGCTCTGTGGTGAATATCGGCTGTCCGTCGCCGTTGAGGAAATTTCCTGGGAGGGCGCACAGATGAAATGCCGGGCTCTGCGCCCTCTGCGGCCTCTGCGGTTGGAACTGCCTTCCAGATCGAATGGATTGGATGAGGACCCGCGCGTCACGCCGCAGAGCTCGTCTTCTTTTATCAGCGCGCCCGCACCAGCTCGCGTGGCAGGTGGCGTCGGATCGCCGGCAGGAGCAGATGGTAGGCCTGTGCACGTGGGTCGTTGCTGCGCCAGAGCAGACCGATGGTGCGCTGCGCCTCGTCCGCCAGCGGTCGGATGGTGATACGACGGTCGTCGGGTTGGACGGCGAGCGCCGGCAGCAAGGTGATGCCGGCGCCACTGGCGACGATCTGGCGCAGGGTTTCCAGGCTGGTGGCGCGGTAGTCCGGTCCGGCGGCCGAGGCGCTGTCGCGCTGGCAGACCGACAGCGCCTGTTCGCGCAGGCAATGGCCCTCGTCGAGCAGCAGGAGGCGCTCTCCGGCGAGATCGACGGCGGTGAGCTCGGCCTTGTCACCGAGGACATGTCCGCGCGGCAGGGCGACCAGGAAGGGCTCGTCGTACAGGGCCTCGGCGGTGTACCGTTCCGCCATGCCCGGCAGCAGGGCGAGCAGGGCGACATCGAGATGGCCGGCGTCGAGTCCGGCGGTGAGTTCCGAGGTCGTCCCTTCGCGGATGGGTGCTTCGAGTTCGGGAAAACTGCGCCGCAACGCGGCGGAGATGAACGGCAGGGCATAGGGCCCCACCGTCGGAATGACGCCCAGCCGCAGCCGGCCGAAGAACGGTGGCTTGGCGGTCTTCGCCGCCAGTTCCACCGCCTCGATCGCGCCCAAGGCCTGACGGGCGGCGGCGATGACCAGCTCACCCGCCGGCGTCACCCGCACCCCACGCGGATCGCGCTCGAAGACCACGCAGCCCATGCGCTTCTCCCACTGGCTGATGATGGTGGAGAGCGTCGGCTGGGTCACCCGCGCCGCGGTCGCCGCCTTGCCGAAATGCCGGTGCTCGGCGACCGCCACCAGATAGCGCAATACCGGGACGGCCGTCGCGCGGGGATCGAAGGGAGAGGAGGTGGTCATCGATCACGCAGGAGAAGACGTGCACGTCTGCACGCAACCCTCCGGCGCTCTGGATTTCAGGCCACCGGCTCCGGCGGGCGTAGCCCAATGCTGTAAAGCCATGATATTTGGCCGCAGAGCCGCAGAGCCGCAG
>JANPIY010000269.1:0-1781 GCA_031425255.1 Planctomycetota bacterium | reverse complement strand
CGCTGGTCTCACCGGCCTATGCCCAGCAGCGCATCTCGGCGCCTCATACCTGGCACGCGGCGGAGATGTTCCTGTATCTCAGCGAATGACGCTGAGCGCGGGGGAAATCTCTGGTTCTTCGGCGTGATCAGTGGGTGCAGTGCTGTGAATGAAAGAGGATCGGACCGCAGAGACGCAGAGACGCAGAGACGAAAAGCCTCTGTTCTTGTCCCCTCTGCGTCTCTGCGCCTCTGCGGCCAGCCTTTCTCCGATTGATCCCGAGAGCGGACCACGTGCTTGCAGTTTCCCAACCCACTCATCACGCCGAGGAACCTTTTTTCCGGTTTCCTGCTGATCCGATTTTCGCTGCGTATTAGTTGCAGGCCTACGGCCCCGGGCGTGGTCCACTGCTCTTCTCGACCCATGCGCGCCATTGTTCCACCGCCGCGGCGCGGCCAGCTTTGTTGGCGCCGGGCTGATAGCCGAAGCCGCCGCGTACACCCGGTTCGAGCGCGGTGAAGGCGCTCTCGCGTAGCGTCGCGTCATCGTCGTCGAGCAGGTCGACCAGCGTCCACAGCACGCGCGTGTAGACGCAGGCGCCCTGGACGTCGAGTTTGACCACCTGCCCCAGGGCCAGGGCCACGGCCCGGCGATCGGTCGGTGCCGCCGCCGGCGACAGCGCCAGGGTGCAGAGGATCTTCTGGGCCAGCGGATGGTTCCAGATGGCGTGCGTCATCAGCGCGTTCAGCACGGGGCCCTTGAGTTTCTTGTCCTTGCCCTCCAGCAGCGTGCCGAGGGTGGTGATGATGGTGCCAGCGAGCTGGACCTTGGAGCAGGCGATGGCGGCGGAGTTCTGCACCGCCGCCTTGTCGCTGGCCAGGCCCTGGAGGATGATCGGACCGACCTGCGGTCCGGCGATGGTGACGATGCGCGCCCAGGCGCGGGCATCGGCCAACTGTTTCTTGGCCTTGGCGTCGTCTTGGAACGATTCGATGAAGGCGGCGTCATCCGCCGCCAGCGGCGCCGACTTCACCCGCAGGTGCTGCATCCACGCCAACGCATCGGTGGCGCTCTGGCCCCACAGGAAGTGGTGGTCCATCTCCTTCTCTTCGCGGTAGATCACCGGCAGGCCCAAGACGATGTTCTTGAGCGCATCCTCTCGCGCCGGCTTGTAGGGCTGCAGGGAGTCCTTGTGACCGGTGACCCAATAGAGCTCGGCGACCTTCTCCGGGTCGTCCTTGCTCGGCGCCCCGCCCTGCCGACCGACGTAGCCGATGGCGCCGGCGAAGAGGTCGGAACTCGTCTGGGCGAAACGGGTGATGTACATACAACCGGACGAATACCCCATGCCGATGACCCGGCGGCGATCCACCGGATAGGCGCTCAGCGCATGCTGGATGAAGGCCCGCACCGGGGCGTCGTCACGGTTCTCCCAGCCGACGCCCTGCGATTTCAGGCCGATGACGACGTAGTGGTTGCCGATGCCGGCCTGCTGGAGAGCCGGCAGGGCATGCCCGATGAGCGACGATTCGTTGAGGGTGTGGCCGTGGAACAGCAGCACCAGGCCGAGCGTCGCCGCCGCCGGTTTGGCGGGGATACGTTCTTCGTAGGTCACCTTGTGCGCACCATCGGCGGAGCTGAAGACCTTGGGACCGTCGGCCGCCGCCGCGGCGACCGCCGCCAGCAGCGTGACGGTGACCAGCGACAACCAGGGGTGGGAGTGGACCATCATGATGACACCTGCCTGACGGATGCGGATCGGTGGAGATGATCACGCGCCAATGGCGATTCCTAACCAGGAG
>JANPIY010000268.1:0-12915 GCA_031425255.1 Planctomycetota bacterium | reverse complement strand
GCGATTTGGCTTCGAGGTCCTTGAGTGCGGCCTCGATCGCGGCGCGGTCGTCGCTGAGCTTGAGCTTGTCCAGGGCGTCGACCGCGGCGGTGATATCCGCCTCTTCGCTGCCCTGGAACTTGTCCTTGTGCTCCTCCAGCTGCGCACGGGTCTGGTGCACTGCCTGCTCAGCCTGATTACGCGCCTTGGCAAGCTCCTCCTTGGCCTTGTCGGACTCGGCGTTGGCGGCGGCTTCGTCGACCATGCGCTGGATCTCATCCTTCCCCAGGCCCGACGAGGACTGGATGGAGATGTGTTGCTCCTTGCCCGTGGCCTTGTCCTTGGCTTTGACTTCGAGGATGCCGTTGGCGTCGATGTTGAAGGTCACCTCGACCTGCGGCATGCCGCGCGGTGCGGGTGGGATGCCGTCCAAGGTGAACTTGCCGATCTGACGATTGTCGCGCGCCATGCGGCGCTCGCCCTGATAGACCTGGATGTCGACCGCCGGCTGGTTGTTGGCCGCGGTCGAGAACACCTGGGTGTGGCTCTTGGGGATGGTGGTGTTGCGTTCGATCATCACCGTCATCACGCCGCCTTCGGTCTCGATGCCGAGCGAGAGCGGGGTGACGTCGAGCAGGAGCACGTCCTTGACCTCACCGGTGAGCACGCCGCCCTGGACCGCAGCGCCAACCGCCACGACTTCGTCTGGGTTGACGTTCTGCTTCGGCTGCTTGCCGAAGATCTCCTTGGCGATGGCCTGCGCGCTGGGCATGCGCGTCGAACCACCGACCAGGATGATGTCATCGATGTCGCTGGCGCTGAGCTTGGCATCCTTAATGCAGTCCATGCACGGCTTGCGGCAGCGTTCGATCAGGCTCTTGGTGATGTTCTCGAAGGTCGCGCGGGTCAGCGTGGTGTTGAGATGTTTCGGCGCGCCATTGACCATGGTGATGAAGGGCAGCGAGATCTGCGCGCTGGTGACCTGCGACAGCTCCTTCTTGGCCTTTTCCGCGGTTTCCTTGAGGCGCTGCAAAGCCATCTTGTCTTTGCGCAGGTCGAGGCCGCCGTTCTCCTTGGCGAAGTTGTCGGCGAGGTGATTGATGATCAGGTCGTCGAAATCGTCACCGCCGAGGTGGGTGTCGCCGTTGGTGGCGAGCACCTCCACCACGCCGTCGCCGACCTCGAGGATGGAGACGTCGAAGGTGCCGCCGCCGAGGTCGAAGATGGCGATCTTGCCGCTCTTGCCCTTGTCCATGTGGTAGGCGAGCGCAGCCGCGGTCGGTTCGTTGATGATGCGCTTGACGTCGAGTCCGGCGATCTTGCCGGCATCCTTGGTGGCCTGACGCTGGCTGTCGTTGAAGTAGGCTGGCACGGTGATGACCGCTTCGGTCACCGCCTCGCCGAGGTAATCCTCGGCCGCCTTCTTGAGGTACTGCAGGATCATCGCCGAGACCTCGGGCGGGGTGAACTGCTTGCCGCGGATGTCGACCTTCACCAGTTCGTTGGGCCCGCCGACGATCTTGTAGGGGACCAGCTTCTCTTCACCGCTGACTTCGTTGTGACGACGGCCCATGAAGCGCTTGATCGAATAGACGGTGTTCTCGGGATTGGTGATGGCCTGGTTGCGCGCCATCTGACCGATCAGGCGATCACCGCCTTCGGTGAAACCCACCACCGAGGGCGTCGTGCGCATGCCTTCCTGGTTGGCGATGACGACGGCTTCGCCGCCTTCCATGACCGACACGCACGAATTGGTGGTGCCCAGGTCGATGCCGATGATCTTGCCCATGACGATGTTCCTTTTACGAGATGATTTTTGGAGTGAATGGTGGTGGTGGAATGACGGACCGCACTCAGTGGTCGAGGATCTGCGATACCAGCGCGGTGATGGCCGGCAGTTCAACCGGCTTGGACAGCAGAGTGAAGGCGCCGGCGCGTTGTGCCGCGAGTCCCAATTGATGATCGGCGCGCGCGCTCATCAGCACCACCGGGGTCCGGCGGTTGAGGTGCCCGGTCTCTTCGCTGACCCACGAGAGCAGCTGGAAGCCGGTCATGTCCGGCATGTCGACGTCGGACAGCAGGAGGTCGCATTGCATGCGCCGCAACACGGCGATCGCGTCGGTACCGTTGCCAGCGACCTCGATGGTGCAGCCGAGGTCGGCGAGCACGTCGTACAAGGATTCCCGCACCAGGCGGTCGTCGTCAGCAATGAGGATGGTGCGGTGGCGCATAGGGGTCGGTTGTGCCAGCTCGTTAGCATGGGCCATGCCAATAGGTATTGGCCCAATGCGCCTCAACTCACGGATCCCACTCGGCTTAGGAATCAGGTGCGGACCAGGCCGCCGGTGATTCCCGGGTCGACGTACGTCATTCTGACCCGAAGGAGTGGATTACGTCGGGCCTCAACCGATCAGCGCCTCGGCGACCGCCCAGTCGTCAGGAGTGGTGAGCTTCAGATTCCGCGCATCGCCGGGCACCAGCGCGACCCGGTGGCCGGCGCGTTCCATCACCTGCGCGTCGTCGCTGCAGGCCCAGCCTTCCGCGCTGGCGCGGGCGAAGGCGGCCAAGGCTTCGGCGCGGTGCATACCCTGCGGCGTCTGCGCGAGCCAGAGGTCATCACGGGGCACGGTGGTGTCGACGGTGCCGTCGACCCGGGCGCGTTTGATGGTGGCGGCGCAGGGGACGGCCACCACCGCAGCGCAGTGGGTGGCCAGGGCGCTGATGCAGGCACTGATGCAGCGCGCCGGCACCAGCGGCCGCACGGCATCGTGCACCAGCACGGCGTCGCAGGTCGGGTCGCTGGCGCGCAAGCCGGCAAACACCGACTCCTGACGGGTAGCACCACCGCCGGTCAGGCGCACAGGAAACGGGAGGCCCGCGGTGCGCAGCAGGACCTCGACCTCGTCGCGCAGATCGTCGCCCACCGCCAGCACCGCCTCGACGATGTGTCCGGCAAAGGCATCGAGGCTGCGCAGCAGCACGGCGCGGCCCTTGAGCGGCAACAATTGTTTGGGCACCGGCCCACCGAAACGGGTGCCGCGTCCAGCGGCCGGAATCACCAGGCTGATCCGCATCAGCGCTTCTTGCCGTCCTCGGGACTTGGCGTCCGGCGTTCGAGCGCGGCGAATTCACCCGAGGTGCGCACGCTCTTTTCCGGCGCCTTGGCCGGCTTCAGGCTGACCTCGGTCTCGACCTGCTTCGCCCGCGTCTCGCCACCACGTGGGGTCCGCAGACGATTCACCGGCTGGAGGTTGGCTTCGGTTTCGACCAGCGAACGCACCGGCGGTTTGGGAGCCAGGGGCTTCACCGGTTTGGCTGCCGGAGGCCGGGTCGCTGGCGCCGGAGTCCGCTGGACCTTCGGCGCGGGAGCCGCCGGCGGGGTGCGGGTCTGGGAGGTCCGATTCGCGGCGCCCGAGACCTTGGCTTGCGGCGGGCGGGTGGCAGGTGCCGGGGTGCGCTGGACGGGACGGTGCGTGGGCTCCGACACCGGGCGGCGCACGATCTCCTCGCTGACGATCTCGCGGCGTGGGCGCAGGAACGCGATCAGCGCCAGGATCAGAGGGATGAGCGCCAGGATGGCCCAGACGATCACATGGACGGGCTGACGTTGCCACATGCCGCTGAGGCCGGCGCCGCCGGTCACCGCGCCGCCGTAGTTGCCCAGCACCGCGCTCCAGCCGTCGAGTGAGGTGTACCCGTGCCACCCCAGATGTTGCCAGCCCGCGTCATAGCCGGCCTGCGGCGAGCGCGCGGTCTCTTGTGCCATGAAGAAGCGCTGGGCAGGGAAATCGCGGAAATTACCGGCCTTGCGGTAGGCCTCACGCGCCTGGTCGAGTTCCGCCTCCACCAGCTTCGGATCCGCTCCTTCACGCGCCCGCAGCGTCGCGGCGATCGCCGCGCGGGAGTGACCGATGAAGCGATGGGTCGAGGCCACCCGTTCGCGATCGTCGCCCAGATCGGGCAGCGCGCTGGTGAGCAGCTCGGCGGCCAGAGCATGGTTGCCAGCGCGGAAGAAACCGATGCCGGCGGTGAGCTTTTCAGCGACCGAGACCGCCTGGACGTTTTTCGCCTCGGCCTCGAACTCGGCGGAGCGGCCGGCCTTCTGGTAGGCCAGCATGAGGTTGAAGCCGAGCGTCCGGCTGGCCGAGCCCAGATCGCGGGCCTTCAGCAACTGGGTGATCGCCTCGTCGTGCTGGTCATCGATCAGCAGGGCCACCCCCAGGTTGAGGTGCGCGTCCCGCAGCCCGTCGTTGAGCCCGATGGCGGTGCGCAGGCTGGTGGCGGCCTTGGTCGCCAGGGCGCGTCCCTCGTCGCCGCGGTCCACCAGTAGGTCCTGCGCGCGGGTGAGCTGGGCCCGGCCAAGGCCGAGCCAGGCGAGCGCATCCTTGGCATGGATCGCGGTGACCTTGGTGAAGCAGGCTTCGGATTTCTCCAGGTACTCGCGCCGGGTGCTGGTGGTCTTGGCTTCCGCTTGGCGCAACTGGATCACGCCGAGTTCGTACCAGGCGTCCCACAGGCGGGCATTGGCAGCGAGCGCACGATTGAGGCTCAACTCGGCGCGATCGAGATCGCCGGCGGCCGTGCTGATGCGCGCATCGAGGTAGGAGAACTCGGCCGGCGGGCTCTTCTTCATCCGTCCATGGGCGAGCGAGAGATGCAGTTCGGCCCGGGCCAGGTCACCGATGGCGAGCGCGACCTCGGCGGCACGGAAGTTCACCCAGCCCTGGGGATCCTTGTCGCCGAGGAACTGCTCCGCGATGGCGAACGCCTCGCCTGGACGTTGCAGCAGACCCAGGGCCTGGATCGCCACCGCCGCGGCGCCGGCGTCGGTGGGGGTAGTGGCGAGCGCGGCCTTGGCGCCGGTCAGAGCGGCCTCGGCCTGACCATGCTGGAGCCGCCAGCCGGCCAAGGTGCGTTGGCCATCCGACCAGCGGGGATAGCTCGCCACCAGCGCGGCAAGCCGGCTTTCGGCATCAGGCGCGCCTTCGCTCAGCGCCTGCTCCACCGGGGTCCACTCCTCGGCCGTGGGTACATCGGCAGCCCAGGTGGGCAGGGCGAAGATGACGGCGGACAGTAACGGCAGCAGGAAACGGATGGGCGTCATGGTGTCAGTCTTCCCGCAGCGGCGGTGCTGTGGGCATACCCATCGCGTACGGCTTGGTCGAACAGGTGGGAACGGTCGGTGGTGGGAACCGGGGTGAGCACGGCAGTGCCGCTGGCGAAGATCTCGGCATCGATCGGCGTCAGGTCGGTGATGACATCGGCAGGGAAACGTTGCCACCAGGGCAGGGCGGTGGTGACGCGCATCTCGCCACGGCTCAGGCTGCCGTCGCTGTCGCGCCGCCACACGCTGACCGGCAGATCGATCGGCAGGGGTGAGGCGCTGATGATGGCTCGTTGCGGTTCAGTGACGATGGTCGCACCGGTGACCAGTTGGGTGATCGCTGCCGGCTCGCCCGCTGCCGGCGGGGGTGAGGCCAGCGGAGGATTGACCGCGGTGCGATGTTGGATGCAGCCGCAGGACAACACGCCCCATGCGATCAGGCCAGCCGCGGCGGGAGTCGACCAGGGGTAGGACGGGGCGCGAACCATCCGCGGCAACCTAATGGTTGCTGGGGGATGCGGAAGTGACGACCGGGTCGGATGGCCGGCCGAGAGCGATGCCACAGCCGATCACCAGCAGCAACAGCAGTCCGGCTTCGGCGCTGAATACGGTGGTGGAACGTTTGTGCACGGTGTTGAAGGTTTCGCGCTGTTCGGCGCTGTACGGAGCCCGGTGGTCGACCGGCGGCGCGATCGCCACCGCCTCGCTGAGGATGGCGCGTGACCACAGGTGGACGCCGGTGATGGCGCCGAGCGCCACCAGGCACACCACCATCATGCCGACGCGGCGGAGGTTCAGCAGCGCCCCGGCCTGCAGCAGGATCAGGACGCCGAGCAACGGCAGGAAGGCGACGTCCACCGCGCTGCTCCAGCGCACCAGGATGTTGCCGAAGATCGCCCCGGCCAATTCCCGGGTGATCTGATCCGGCTGAGGCGTCAGCGTCGAGGCTGCATGCAGGAAGATGCCCTTGGCCGCGACCGCCCCGAGGATGACGTTGCCGGCGCACCAGATGGTGGCGAGCACCAGGATGATGACGGTGAGTGCTTTCATGGGGCGATGTCTTCCAGCCGGCTTATCGCCAGCACGCGGGCACGAGGGACGGCGACCTGACGGCGATTGAACCGTACACCGAGCTGGCGGGTCTCCAGCAGATAGACGTCCTTGGTGCAGTTGGACTCGCGATGGTCATGCAGATCGGCCTCGCTGAAACCGAGGTGCTGGGCATCAGCGGTCTGCAAGGTGCCGATGACGAGGTACGATTCATCGAGATCGCACACCACCACGTGGCCGATCAGGCCACTCAACCAGGATTCCGCGTCGCCGTTCATGGCCGGGCATGGTCAGCGGGATGGGCGAGGCTGCAAGGACGGCAGGGGAACCGGGTCCGGAGTCACTTCCGGTTGGCGCGAAACGCCCTACTGCACAGGCGATGATCATGCGCACCGCCCGTCTGCTGCTCGACCTCGTCCTCGGTGGCGCCGCCTGGGCCGTGCTGGTTCCCTGGTGCTGGCTGGTGCTGATGCGCGCATGGGAGGCCCATGGGCACGCTGGAACGCCACCGCATGAGTACGCCCTGCTTTCCGGTCTCGTGCTCGGTCTGGGACTGATGTTCTGGCGCCAGCCCAATCTGCTGCTGCACACCTGGCTGCATGAGACCGCCCATGCGCTCATGTGTGTGCTGTTGTGGGTACGCGTCGGCGCCATCAGCGCGACCGCGGGGCAGGGTGGCGAGACCCGGCATGCGCCCGTCGATCCCATCCGCGCGCTGCCGATCCTCATCGCTCCGTATGTGCTGCCGCTGATCCTCGGGCCGTTGCTGCTGGCGCGCTGGTGCTGTCCGCCGGGCACCATGCAGGCGGTGTTGACCTTCGCCTGCGGCTGGGCGATCTGGCTGCACCTGCACGGTCTGTGGCTGAATCTGCGCACGAACACCTTCGGCGAGGGTGCCGACCTCGCGCGCATAGGCCAGCTCCTGGCCTATGCGCTGGTGACGTGTTCATTGCTGCTGATCGCCGCGGCCAGCATCGTGGTGTTGTTCAGCATCCAGCCGCCGGCGTGGTGGAGCGGCTTGTTCGCGCACTGAATCGACAGCCGTGCGAGCGCCGCGAGCCCGCATGGCGCGCCCTCGATCCCGCGCTAGCGTCCCGCCCATGCCTGCGGCGGTCGAAGTCACGGATCTGGTCAAACGCTACGGTGCCGTCGAAGCCGTGCGCGGAGTGTCGCTGACGGTCGCCAACGGCGAGATCGTCGGCCTGCTCGGACCCAACGGCGCCGGCAAGACCTCGACCATCGAATGTATCATCGGGTTGCGCCAGGCCGACGGCGGTAGCATCCGCGTCTGCGGCATCGATGCGCGTCAGGACACCAGCGCGATGCGTGAACGCATCGGCGTGCAGTTGCAGGCCACCGCCTTGCCCGAGCACCTGCGGGTGCGCGAGGCGCTGGTGCTGTTCGCCAGCTTCTATCGCCGCAGCGTGGCGCCGGCGACGCTCATCGAGCGCTTCAGCCTCGCAGAGAAGGCCGATGCGCCGTTCTCCAGCCTGTCGGGTGGTCAAAAACAGCGGCTGGGCCTGGCCCTGGCCATGATCAATGAACCCGAGGTGCTGTTCCTCGACGAACCGACCGCGGGTATGGATCCGCAGGCGCGGCGCGAACTGCACGACGCCATCCGCGCGATGAAGGCCGGGGGTCGCAGCGTGCTGCTCACTACCCACTACATCGAAGAGGCTGAAGAGTTGTGCGACCGCGTGGCGATCGTCGATCATGGGCGCGTCATCGCCTGCGATACGCCGGCCGCGTTGGTGGCGCGCTCGTCCTCGGCGACGCGGGTGGTGTGCACCACCGACCGGCCCCTGCACCAGGCGGCGGTGGCTGCGCTGGATGCTGCCAGCGGTGTCGACCTCGACGGGACCACCACGCGCATCACCAGCGCGGCGATCAACCGCACCATCATCAGCCTGGTCCACCACCTGGAGCAGATCGGCGCGACCCTGATCGACCTGCAGATCCGCAAGCCCTCGCTCGAAGACGTCTTCATCGAACTGACCGGCCGCAGGTTGAGAGACTGATGATGCACGGACTCTGGCGCCACTTCCTCATCACCCTGGTGCTCAACGCGCGCAATCGGCAGGCACTGATCTTCGGCTATGTCGTGCCGGTCTTCTTCCTCATCGCCTTCGCCGCGATCTTCGGCCAGGGCCAGCCGATGGCGAAGACCATCGCCCCGCTGCTGGTCATCAGCGTGCTGGGGGGCGCCTGTTTCGGCCTGCCCATCACGCTGGTCAACGAACGTGATCGCGGGGTCTGGCGGCGGTACCGCCTGACGCCGCTCGGCGCAGGCACCTTCATCACCAGCACCATGGCCTCGCGTTTCGTCCTGATCGCGAGTTCGGTGGTCTTGCAGATCGCGCTCGCGATGTGGATCTATGGCCTGGGCTGGCCGAAACAGCCGGTCGCCATCGTGGTGGCGTTCGCCCTGGTGACCTTCGCCTTCATCGGCATCGGCCTGATCATCTCGGCGATCTCCTCCAGCATCGGCGCGGTGCAGGCGCTCGGTCAGAGCCTGTTCCTGCCGATGATCATGATCGGCGGCGTCGGCGTGCCGCTGCGCATGTTGCCGCCCTGGGCGCAGGACTTCTCATTGTTCCTGCCGGGCCGTTACGCGATGGAGCTGATCGAACGCTGCTACGGCTACGACTTCGACTGGGAGCGTTTCAAATGGCGGGCGCTGATCCTCTTCCTGATCGGCTGTTCGGCGACATTGGCCGGCTGGAAACTCTTCCGCTGGGAGGCCGACCAACGCCTGCGGCCAGGTGCCTGGGCCTGGGTGGCCTTGGCCCTGGCCACCTGGATCGGCGCCGGAATCCTGGCGAAGGTCGTCAAGATCGGGTGAAGCGCGGAGCGTCGACCGGCGTATTCCAGGAAACCACGGCATGGCTCGCAGAACGGCAGAGGACAAGCGTATGGGCACCCCACCATTGGACCGCGGTCACGTCATGACGACGACCACGGTTGTCCCACGCGGCCTCTGCTGCCTGCTGCTGCTCATGCTCAGCGCATGGCTCCTGCCGGCACCCGCCGAGGACAAGCCCGCCGAGGCCAAGCCGCTGCCGGCACCGGTGGCGGAGACCACACCCGCCGAGGCCAAACCCGCGGCTGGCGAGGCGAAACCCACCACCCCGCCGGGGGAAACCAAACCGGCCGAGGCGCCCCTCACCCCGCCGACCGACGAGCAGGTGGCGGCCATCCGCTGGGAGGAATTCTCCGCCGACAACACCTGGGTGTGTCCCTTCGCGCGCGACTTCAGCACCAACGAGGAATTCCCGGAGCGCAAAAAGGACTGGGAGGATTTTCTCGCCAAGTTCGCGTTGTGGGCCCCCGGTCATGTCTTCGACAACACCGAGAAGGTGCGCAACCTTCTGGGCGCCGCCGCGCTCATGGATATCGGCCAGGGCCAATTCGAATCGGAACTGCCGTTGTTCGTCTACCAGCGCCTGCGCCGGGAGATTCCCGACGACAAGCTCAAGAGCATCCTGGGTCTCATGGCCTTCCACCCCAACCACGGCAGCGTCATCCCCACCGCTCCGGAACTGAACCTCGACATCGGCGTAGGCGAGGACCAGATCCGCGAACGCCTGCAGATCCTGGCGGTGAAGATGCTCGGCCGCCTGCTCGGCAAACTGCCGTGGGAGCCGCCGGCGCAGCCGTGACCTCCGCGTCAGCGCTCGACGCTTAGCACCTTGTTGGGCGCGCGCGTACGCAGCGTTACCGGGCCTATCATCGGCGCACGGTTGCCGTTGCGCGCGGCGGCGTGCAGCCACTGCGCTGGCGAGAGGGTGGCGCCTGCCTTCTGCTCCGGCAACGGGCCGTCGCGGTACTGCCAGATCACGCGCAGTTCGGCCCCGTCCACCGTGCGGATGTTGCCCAGCGGATCGGCCCAGCGCCGATTGTGCGCCACATTGGCCTTGAAGCGCCCATGCCGGAAGGCGGCATCGGCGGAGGCGGGCGATGAGATGGCGACCAGCGGCGCGACGCCCCAATCCAGGGTGGCATCCAGCGCAAGCGCCTTGATATCGTACAGGCCGTCGCCGTCGCCCAGCACGCTGACGCTGGCCATGCCGGCGCCGCCGAACTGGCAGTCATGGAAACGCAGCGGGAAGCCGGCCCAGGCATAGCCGCGACAGCGCAGATACTCGGCGCGCTCGCTGTCGACGCTTGGCAAGTCCTTGGGATAGCCGCTCGGGTAGCGCGGCCACCAGCCGATCGCCAGCGAGGTTTCGGCATAGGGCGGGGGAGCCGTCATGGGATCGCTGGGCACGCGCTCGGGCCAGGTGTGCTCGGTCGTATTGTACAGGCCGCGCAACCAGGGGGGCGAATGGCCATTGGGCAGCATGGCCAGTTCCAGGCTCTCGCCGTTGCGGCTGGTGATGAGGTGCGCGGGCGCGGCAAGGCTGCCAGAGTAGGTGAGACGGGGTTCGTCCGTCGTGACGGGGGGAGCGACCGAGGTGTCGGTCACCGTGCGCTGCCAGGTGTCGATCTCGGCTACCGGCCCGATCGGCAGGTGCAGTACCAACTCGGGGCCTCGATGGTTGCGCGCACTAGAGCCGAGCAGGGCGCGGCCGATGAGCCAGGCTTGGTTGAGAAGGATGGTATCGACTGGAGGGGTCGTCCCAACCGGCTTCGAATCTCGATCATCTTGGTCTCCATCCCGCTTGTAGGCGAAGGTCTCGCCACCGATCTCGACGATGCCGTAGTCGCGGTCGAAGACCGGCTGGTCGGTGCGAATGGCGACTGGCCCGGTCAGTGGTCCCACCCCGAGCCAGGTGCGGTCGACGGTCGTGGCGCTGGCGGCGCGCTCGACGCTGACCTGGGTGTTACCTACGGCGTTGGCCTGCGCGTTGCCCGCATTGCCCAGCGCCTGCGGCTGCCAGCCCGGTTGCATACCGGCCTGCACACCATCGATCATCGCTTCCGTTCCCGCCTGCGCTGTAGACATCAGCTTCATCATCCGATTCAGTGGGTCCCCGTCGACCGGTTGGTAACCGACCGCGAAGGCGTTGCCCCACGGCAGCACCCAACCCAGACGCTGGGGCAACCAGGAACCATTGGTATTCAGCGGGCTGAGATCCACTGCCGGGGTCCAGCACGGCCAGCACAGAAGGTGGAAGGCATCGTTGCGCGGGTTCCATTCGCTCGGCATCGGCTCGGTGAAGGCGAAGTAGCGGTTCATCACGTTCCACGGCCAACCAGGTGAGGTGGTGGTCTCGGGGAAGGCGTCGGCGGCGGAGTAACGCACACACATCTGCAGCGGCCGCTCACCCGTGCGCATCACGCTCGGCGAGAGGGTGATGATGTCGCCAGCTTCGAGCAGGTAAGCGATGTTGATGTGGCGTTGCACCGGAATGACGCGGGTGCCGATGGGGAAACGCATGCTTGCGTTATAGGTGACGAAATCACTGGGTGCGAAGGCGGTGCGCTGGCGCCCGCGCCCGCCGGTACGGCTGGCGGTATCGAACCAGAAACCTGGTCGCAATTCCTCAACCATGTTCTGCTTGAACTTCATCAAGTTGAGCAGGAAGGACATGCGCTTCTTCATAGGCCCGGTGTCGGGCGGCGGATCGATGTTTACGCTGGTCGGGTAATCGAGGCGCGAATCGATGTCGGTGTAGACCAGCCACTCAGCGCGCCCGCCAGACGCCGATGCGTCCGCCGTTTGCGAGTTGTAAAGTTGCACCATTCCCACATGCGGAGAATGATCCTGATCCGCCTCTTCAATGCTGACGAACCCCCGTGGAGCCGGAGCACCGCTCTGAGTGAGGAGCCCCTCATAGGAATTGGTGGGAGTGGGGTCCCCATTCAACTCGATGCTCGCCACCACCACTTCTCGGTTGGCGGCGACATCTGCGACCAGTCCCGGTTTCCATGTGAAGACGGTGATGGTCTTGGTCAAATCGTTCGGATCCGGAAAAGTGATCGAACCCCAATGGTACAGATTACGCAGGCCACCAGCGGCCAGTGGAGTTTGCGGGGGCGTGGCCGCGCTATTGTCATAGAAATACAATTGGTTTTCCAGCACGACGAAACCACGCATCGGGAAGTCGGCAAGAAGACCCCCCTGCAGGGCCAGATTGAGGGTGCCGTTTGCGATCGTCAGCGTGGGCACTGCGGACCAGACAGTGTAGCGCTTGTTCTTATCCCCATCGGGCAGCTCCGCCGCCAACTGGCAGCCGCCGCGGTACCAGCTGCCTGCCTGCACGTGGCCGATGGCGAAGCCACCAGGAACTACCAGGTCGCCGGTGCGGTGGGCCTCGAGCTTGTGCGCTGTATCCCAATCGACGGTGTCGTTTGAATTCACCGATGCATCGGTTCGTTGGCGGCGCGCACGCACGCAGTTGATCAGCTTGCCGGTGGCAGTGATCGACTCGTAGCTGATATATTCGTTGCCGATGCGGATGATGCCACGCTCCGGCAGCAGGGTCCCGACCTTGCTCGGTCCGGCCCAGCAATCGAGTTGCAGACTGTCGACGTGCAGCGCGTAGGCCCCAGCGTCTTTGACCGCGGGCGTGGCAGGGAGGTCCTGGTCCAGCACCAGCGTGGGCAGCGTCAAATGGTCACCAGGCTGACTCATCGCCGGCGGGGTACCGCGGCTGCCCAGACGTGAGACGTCGCGCCCGACCAGCCCGTCGACGATGATCGACATGCCTCCCGGCTGGTTGCTGCTGAAGGCGACCTGCACTAGATGCCACTGGCCCGGCGTCCAGTTTTCGCGGAGCTGGTAGTGGTGCTGGATGGTGGTGATTGGCGAGGGGCAGGACATCGGGTGCACGCCACCG
>JANPIY010000267.1:0-12605 GCA_031425255.1 Planctomycetota bacterium | reverse complement strand
CTCGCCACGGGCTGCGAGGTGGTGACGTACGAGTTCGAGAACGTCCCGGTCGCCGCCGCGACGCAGCTCCAGAAATCGATCGCGGTCTACCCGCCGCCGCAGGCGCTCGAAGCCTCTCAGGACCGCGTCACCGAGAAGACGTTCCTCAATCAGCACGGCATCGCCACCGCACCGTGGGCCGCGGTCTCCTCGCGCGAAGACCTTGCCGCCGCCATCGCGAAGATCGGCCTGCCCGGCGTGCTCAAGTCCCGACGTTTGGGCTACGACGGCAAGGGCCAAACGGTCATCAGCGACGAGGCCGGCGCCGATGCAGCGTGGGCTGCGCTCGGGAAGCAGCCGCTGATCTACGAAGGTTTCGTGCGCTTCGAGCGCGAGCTCTCGTGCCTCGCCGTGCGCGGTCGCGATGGGCAGATCGCTTGTTATCCGCTGATCGAGAACTGGCATCACGAGGGTATCCTGCGGCTGTCGATCGCCCCCGCCCCGAAACTGTCCGTCGCCGTCCAGCACCTCGCCGAAGGCTACGCCACGCGCGTGCTCCAGGCGCTCGACTATGTGGGCCTGCTGGCCATCGAGTTCTTCCAGGTGGGCGACACCCTGGTCGCCAACGAGATGGCGCCGCGCGTCCACAACAGCGGCCACTGGTCGATCGAAGGCGCTACCTGCAGCCAGTTCGAGAACCACATCCGTGCCATCACCGGCCGCCCACTCGGCGCCACCACCGTCAACGGCGCTGCGGCGATGCTCAACCTCATCGGCGATTTCCCGGATCTGACCGCCGTGCTGAAGCAGCCCGGTGTGCACCTGCACCATTACGGAAAGGCACCGCGCGCGGGCCGTAAGATCGGGCACCTCACCGTGGTCGCCCAGGACCATGCCACCTTGTTCTCGCGCATCGCCGCACTGCGCAAGGTGGCCGGCTTGGACCAGCAACCGACCTGGCCCTGTTGATGCCATGCCCATCCCCTGCCCGAAATGTTCCGTCGCCATAGCCGATGGTGAGCGCCGTTGCGGCGCATGCGGCGCCTCGCTGGCGCAGACCGCACGTTTTCAGGGGCCTGGACCCGAGGCGATGATCGAGCGCGAGCGGCTCGCACGCGCCGAGCGGGAACGTCTGGCCGACATCCGCCTGCGGCGCCGCTGGCTCGGTCACGGCATCGCCGGGATGGTGATCGTCTTCGTCCTGCAGGTATTGTTCGACATCGGGTCCCTCGTCAGTCCGACGGCACTCCTCGGCAACGTCATCATCGCGGTGCTGGTCGGCTTCCCCATGGGCTACGTCATCAGCCGCCTCAATGCCGGCCGCTTCAAGGGCATCCTCATCGGTGGGGCGACGACGACCGTCATCCTCAGCCTGGTCACGCTGGTGATGATTGGGCAGCTCACCACCGTCGGCTTGATCGCCGCCTTCATCAGCGGTGCGATCCCGGGCTTCCTCATCGGCTTCCATTGCGAGAACGATCGCTGAGGCGGAGCGCGTGGGGCATGGCGGACGCTGCCGGCATCATCCCCATGCTTTAAATCTGAGATATCTGGCCGCAGAGCCGCAGAGGCGCAGAGGCGCAGAGGTGAGAACGACCCTGCTTTGCCTTCCTCTGCGTCTCTGCGTCTCTGCGGCCGATTTTTCTTCATCAGCTTGACAGAACTGGCCATCACCCCGTGCGCCACAACACCTTCGGCTGGGTGTACTCCAGCACCGTGTCGAGCGTGCCTTCGCGGCCGGTGCCGCTGTCCTTCATACCACCATAGGGCAGCCGATCATCGCGACGGCTCGGCACGTCGTTGATCACCAGCGTGCCGACATTGATGGCGGCGAAGGCCTTGCGCACCACCGCCTCGTCATGGGTGTAGAGGCCGCACTGCAGGCCGAAGGGGGTCAGCTCCGCCAGGTGGATCGCCCCGTCGACATCGCCGTAGTGATGGATGGTGGCGAGTGGTGCGAAGGCCTCGGTGTCATAGACCCCTGGTGCAATCGCCGGCAGGTTGCCGACCAGCGTCGGGGCCAGCACGCGGCCATCCCAGGTCCCGCCACACAGCGTCTGGCCGCCCTGGGCGGCATAACGCGCCAGCAGCGTGCTGATGCGGTCCTTGGCCAGGTCGCTGATGACCGGTCCGTTGAGCGTCGCCTCCAGGAACGGATCGCCGCTCGGCAGCGCCTCGAAGGCGGCGACCAGCGCCGTGGTCCATTCCGGATGCTCCATGGGAACGAAGATGCGCTGCACGCTGATGCACACCTGCCCGGCGTGGGCGCAGGCGCCGAGGGCGATCTGCCGCGCGACGGCCGCGGGGTCCTCGAGCTGGTGCAGGATCACCGCGGCGTTGCCACCCAGCTCGAGCTGGACCTTGGCCCGGGTGCTCAAGCGTTGGAGGTGATGGCCGACGGCCTGCGAACCGGTGAACGACAACACGGCCAAGCGGTCGTCCTGGACCATCGCCGCGACCTGATCGTTGCTCAGGTGGGCGAGCTGCACCAGGCCTTCGGGGGCATCGGCATGGGTCAGCAGCTCCAGCGCCATCTCCGCCACGCCTGGGGCCTGCGGCGAAGGTTTCCAGATCACCGGGCAGCCGGCCGCGATGGCCGGCGCCAGTTTGTGCAGCGCCAGGTTGAGCGGGAAGTTGAACGGCGTCACCGCCAGCACCGGGCCCAGCGGCACCTGATGGATCTCGGCGCTGCCGGCGGTCTCCAACGACAACGCCTGCGGGGCCAGGCGTTCCATCGCGGCGACGGTGCCGCGGATGGTGAGGATGCCGCGGTCGACCTCGCTGCGGCTCAAGCGCAAGGGCTTGCCGGTGGCGGTGGTGATCAGGCGCGCCAGCGGTTCCTGCTGCCGCTCGATGCGATCCGCCCAGCGCACCAGCAGGCTGCGGCGCTCGCCTGGGGGCAGCGGATCGACGAGCGCCTGGGCGGTGGCGAGCAGATCGGCCACGTTCAGCCGCCCAGGCCGCGGACGATACGTGCCAGCAGGAGCTGTTCGGCCGAATCCTTGGTGAAATCAGCGGCGGCCATGTCGTTGCAGGCCTTGATGGTCAGTGTGCGGATGGCCTCGCCGTGGATGCGGGCGCAGGCATCGGCGAGCAGGGCCGTCAACTTGGCCTCATCGCGCATCGCGCTGCGCACGGTGGCGATGGTGTTGCCGAAGAAATCGCTGAGCGAGCGCCCCGACCCCCATTTGATGAGCCGCTCATACCGATGCAGCGTGGCGTTCTCCTCCAGGGTCAGCTTCTTGTCCGCATACATCGTCACCAACATCAGCGTGATCACCGCCTCACGCTCATCCTGCGCGATGGGATGGGCGGCGAGGAATTCGGCGAGACGGTCATGAAGCGGCATGGAATCTTTCCTGGCGTGACGTGGGGTCAGAGTGGCGTCACTTCACGGCCAGGCACACCAGATCGCCCTTGGCATTGCGGCAATAGATCCGCCCGTCGCTGATCGCTGGACTGCTCCAGCATTTGCCGGTCAAAGCCTGGGTGCGCGAGATCTCCTTGAAGGAGCTGGGCGTGGCGTCGGCGATGACCAGTTCGCCGCGCTCGCTGAGGATCACCAGCTTGCCCGAACACGCGGCCAGCGAGCCCTTGCCCAGGCCACCCTGTTCCCATTTCACCGCGCCCGTCGCCCAATCGATGCACTTGAGGGTGCTTTCGTCGAAGCCATAGAGGCTGCCGTCGAGCAGCACGCAGGCGTTGAAATGGTTTCTCATGCTCTTGTTGCGCCAGACCTCCTTGGGTTGGGCGCTGATGTCGACCAGACCGCCGCCGAAGTTGTAGCCGGTCGACAGGAATACCTGGCTGCCGCGCACGATCGGGTCGGCGGAATTGACGCCGTACTCGGTGGTCCAGGGGAAGCTCCATAGCTTCTTGCCGCTGGTGGCATCGACGCCGGCGAGCGCGTCCTTGGTGAACACCAGTAGCTGGGTCTCCTTGCCCGGCGTCGGGATCACCGAGGCATAACCGGCGGCCTCGCCACCGGATTTCCACACCAGCTTGCCGGTAGCGGCTTCGACCGCGGTGCCGTGGCTGCCGACGTTGAGGAACAGCGCGCGACCGAGGACGGTCGGCGAGCCGGAGAAGCCCCAGCCCGGTTTGGCGGCGCCGACCTCCTGCGCGAGATTCTTCATCCAGACCACCTTGCCGGTCTTGGCCTCGAGGCAGGCGGTGAAGCCGTCCCGGGCCAGGATGTAGACGTGTTTGCCGGCGATGGTCGGCGTCGCGTTGGGCCCACCCTCGTAGAGATTGGGGTCGAGCTTCTGCGCGTAGGTGTAGGTCCACTGCGATGCGCCGGTCTTCGCGTCGAGGCAGTGCAGGGTGTCCTCATCCTTCTCGTTGCCGCTGGCATAGACCAGTCCGCCGGCGATGGCCATGGAGGTGAAGCCGATGCCGAGTTTGCCTTTCCAGACCACGGCCGGCGCATCGCTGCCGAATGTCAGCTTCTCGCTCGAGATGCCGTCGCGATTGGCGCCGCGGTATTGCGGCCAGGTGTCGGCGGTAGCAGCGGCGGTGGCCGCCCAAACCGGGGTCAGGCATGCCGACGCGATCAGGGTGACCGCGAGCGAAGTGGTGCGGATGACGAGCATGGGACCTCCGATGGATGGCGAGGTCCTAGCAAGCAATCGGCCGAGAGGAATATCGGACCCGGTCAGCACCCACGTGGCGCAGCGGACACGGATCGCGAGCGTCCTTTTATGCCAGCATTGGTGGGCCGCCTGGCCCAGGTTCAAAAGTCGAACTGGTCGATGTTGTCCTTGGTGAAGACCAGCAGGTTGTTCAGCAGGATGTGATCGCCAGCGACCGGTTTGGCACCGAGGCTCCCGGCCGTGAAGGTGGTGGCGCCGGCCGTGAGCGTACCATCGACCAGCGCGCGCGCGGCGTAGATCGTCAGATAGCCGAGGTCGCGGGTGTTCCACAACACCACCGAACGCACGGTGCCGTCCTTGATGTAATTCCTCATCGCATTGGGCGTCGACAATCCGGTGACCTGCACCTGACCGCTCTTGCCGGCCTGCTTCACCGCTTCGGCAGCGCCTGGGAAAGCGACCGAGCTGATGCCGAAGATGCCCTTCAGATCGGGGTAGGCCTTCATCAGGTCCTGCGCCACCTGGAAGGCGACCTTCTGATCTTCATTGCAGGGTTTGATCGCGACCAGATCGAGCTTCGGCCAAGTCGACGCCAGGCGCGCCTTCATCGCCTCGATCCAGGCGTTCTGGTTGGCGGCGGTCAGCGTCGCAGTGACGATCGCGACCTGCCCTTCCGGCGCGCTTCCGCCGTTGGCGATGTCGCGGCCCATGGCGTCGACCATCGCCTCGCCGATCTGCTGCGAGGTCGCCTGATTGACGAAGAACGCCCGGGTGTCGGGCGCACCATCGGCGTCCCAGGTGATGACCTTCACGCCCTTGGCCATCGCCGCCCGCATCGCCGGCGCGAGCACGCTGGGATCGTTGGGCGACACCGCGATGACATCGACGCCCTTGAGGGTCCACTTCTCGATCATCGCCGCGGCCTTCTCCGGCGAGCCATCGGTGGGACCGTCGTAGATCAGCTTGACGTTGCCGAGTTCCTTGGCCGCCGCCTCTGCGCCGAGCGAGCACGAAGTGAAATAGGCGAGTCCTTTCTTCTTCGGCAGCAGTGCCACGACGATGGGCCCGCCCGGTTCGGCGGCGTGTGCCATGACGCACCCGGAGATCAGGGCGGCGAGCAGAATGGCGATATGACGCATGGCGGGCTCCAGATGGATGATCATGTCGGTCGGTCTCACCGGGTCTTCCGGTCGAACACGCGGTTGAGCAGCACGGCGGCGATCAGTAAGACGCCGACGACGATGGCGTTGAGCTCTTCGCGCTCCCAATACCAGCTGACGAATTTGCGGGTCTCATGAATGGCGAGCACGCCAAGCAAGGTGCCGAGGATACGTCCCGATCCGCCGAAGATGCTGGTACCGCCCAGCACCACCGCGGTGATGACGTCGAGCTCCAGGCCGCTGCCGATGTCAGCCTTGGCGGTATTGCGGCGGGCGACATAGATCGCCGCCGCCAGGCCGGCGACGGCGCCGGACAGCGCGTAGAGCCCGACCGTGATGCGCGTCACCGGCAGCCCCGAATAGCGCGCCGCCACCGGATTGTGACCGATGGCGTAGAGCGCCAGGCCGCTCGGCGTGCGCGCCAACAACACCGCCACCACCAGCGCCAGCAGCGCGAAGATCAGCCCTGGGATCGGCAACCCGCCTACCGTGCCGGTCCCCAACACGGTGAAGGAATCCGGGAAGCCGGAGATCGGCCGCCCCAGGCTGATGCCCTCGGCGATGCCGCGAAAAGCGGCGAGGGTAGCCAGGGTGACGATCAGCGGATGGACCTTGAGCTTGGCCACCACCAAGCCATTGCCGGCGCCGCAGACGGTGCCGGCCATGATCCCACAGCCGGCGGCGACCCAGGGGTCGGCACCGGCTTCGAAAGTCATGCCCAGCACCACCGCCGCCAACGCCATGGTCGAGCCCACCGAGAGGTCGACGCCGGCGGTGATGATGATCAGGGTCATCGGCAGCGCGAGCAGCGCGAGCTCCCACACATCCGAGGCCAGGCCGACCTGCGTCGCCCAGGTGGTGAAGCTCGGGTCGAGCACCGCCGCGCTGACCATCAGGCTGGCGATCAGCACGGCGAGCACGGTCTCATGCCAGAATGGATAGTCGCGCCACGTCTTCAGCATCCGCCGTGACCTCCCCGTCGGCGCCCGAGGTGATCCGCCAGCACCGCACCCAGGATGAATGCGCCCTGGATCGCCCGCTCCCAATAGGTCGCGCTGATGCCCAACTGCAGGAAGATGAGCACGGTGCGCACCAGCGACAGCAGCAGGATGCCGAGCGCGGAGCCGACGATGGTGCCGACGCCACCGCTGATCGAGGTGCCGCCGACCACCACCGCGGTGACCGCCAGCAGCTCGAACTGGCGGCCGAAGCCGGCCTCGATCACGTCGAGCTGCGGCGCACTGACCAGGGTCGCCAGGGCGGTGAGCGCACCCGTCAGTACGAAGGCCAGCAGCTTGAGCCGTCGCACCGGCAGACCGGCGAGGCGCGCCGCGTGCGGATTGCTCCCGACGGCGTAGATCCGCCGCCCCAGCGGTGTCGCTCGGGTCATCACGGTGAACGCGATCAGGCACAGGCCCGCGACCAGCACCGGTACCGGCAGCGGACCGATGCTGCCGATGGCCCAGGTGCGTAGGGCGTCGGGGAAGTTGCCGATGGTCTCGCCCGCCATCACCAGATCGCTCACCCCGCTGAGCGCGGTGAGCATGCCGAGAGTTGCGATGATCGAGGGCACGCGTCCGACAGTGACCAGCAGGCCGTTGATCAGGCCGACGCCAGCGCCCAGTCCGAGTACGATCAGCATCGCCGCCCACACTGGCAGGGCGGCGTGATCAGCCGAGACCAGGCGTCCGAGCACCGCCGCGCACAAGCCCATGAGCGCGCCCATCGAAATGTCGATCTCGCCCATCACCACCACCAGCGTCAGGCCGCAGACCACGATCATCCCGGGGGCGGCGGCGATGAGGATGTCACGCCCGTTCTGTACGCCGAGGAACGCAGGGTTGATGCCGCTGACGATCACCACGGTCGCCAGGATCAGCGCCGCGACGCCGGCTTCACGCGACCGCAGCCAGGTCGGCGTCATGGTGTGACGCCGCATGTGGTCGGTGTCGCTGCGCGCGCGCCGTCCTGCGGCATCGCCAAGGCCATGATCTTCTCCGGCGTGGCCTCCTCCTGGGTGAGCTCACCGCTGAGGTGGCCCTGCGACATCACCAGGATGCGATGGCTGAGTCCGAGCACCTCCGGCAGATCGCTGCTGATCACCAGGGTCGCCATCCCCTCGCCCGCGAGACGGCGGATCAGGCGATAGATCTCGGCCCGTGCGCCGACGTCGATGCCGCGCGTCGGCTCATCGAGGATCAGCACCTTTGGTCTGGTGGCGAGCCACTTGCCGATCACCAGTTTCTGCTGATTGCCGCCCGAGAGGGTGTCGGCCGTGACGTGCGGCGAAGCGGCCTTCACTGCCATCGCCAACATCTGTTCAGCGGCGACCGCGGCCTCGGCACGTGGTGAACGCAGGCCATGGCGGGCGAGTGACGACAACACGGCGAGAATGAGGTTCTCCCCCACCGTCATCGGCAGCACCAGGCCGAGGTGCTGGCGATCCTCTGGCACCAACGCGATCCCGGCGCTGATGGCCGCGTGGAGGTCGCCCGGGCGCAGCAGCTGTCCGTCGACGGTGACGGTGCCGGCATCGGCGCGGTCGACGCCGAAGATCGCCGCCGCCACCTCGCTGCGACCGGCTCCGACCAGGCCGGCCAGGCCGACGATCTCACCCGCATGCAGATCGAAGGAGATGTCACTGAAACGTGGTGCGCGGCTCAGGCCGCGTACCGCGAGGCGCACCGGCCCAGGTACGGGGGGCGAGCTACGATCATGTTCCTCGACGTCCCGGCCGACCATGGCGCGGATGAGGTCGTCGCTATTCAGGCCGCGGGCGTCGCGCGTCATCACGTGGCTGCCATCGCGCAGCACGGTGACGCGGTCGGCGAGCGCGAGAACCTCCTCCAGGCGATGGCTGACATAGAGGATGGCCACGCCCGCGGCGGTCAGCCGCCTCATGGCGGCGAACAGCGCCTGGCATTCGCGCTGCGACAACGAAGCGGTCGGTTCGTCCAGCACCAGCAGGCGGCACTCGACCACCAGGGCGCGGGCGATGGCGACCATCTGGCGCTGGGCGAGCGAGAGTTGGGCCAGCGGTAAACCTTCGTGCAAGGTCTCGCCCAGGCTCTCCAGCAGGCGGCGGGCCTCGGCGCGCATGCGCGGCCGGTCGAGCAGCAGCCCGCCCCAGCGCCTGGGCTCGCGGCCGACGAAGAGATTGTCGATCGCATCAAGGTGCTGGAAGGCGGTCGCCTCCTGATGGATCACCGCGATGCCGGCGGCCTCGCTCGCGCGCACGCTGCCACTGGTGAGCGGCTGACCAGCGATGGTGATGGTGCCGGTGGTCGGTGCGACGACGCCGGCGAGCAGGTTGATGAAGGTCGATTTGCCCGCGCCGTTCTCGCCGATGAGGGCATGGACCTCGCCAGCGCGGATCGACACGCTGACGCCGCCCAGGGCCCGGATAGGACCATAGTGTTTGCCGAGGTCGCGGGTTTCGATCAGCGCATCACCGCTCATAGGCCGCCCATCCTGGCCGCAGGCATGGGTGTCGACAACGCCCGAGATGCCGCCTGGCCGATGCGCAAGGGCACTGGAACTGGCTGGGCGTGTGGCAGATGAGTGGGCACGGAGGCCAACCGTGAAGCTGGCGACGGTGAGCTCGTCGTGCGACCTGAGAAGTGACGGGCATCGGCGATGTCCTCAGCCGAGGGCGCCGATACCCGCGGTCGCGCCCGTGCTTTGAGTCGCGCGCCGCGCCACCCGTTCGGGCGTGATCCGCTGGGTGTAGCCACTGGCGCGGAAGGCCTGCAGTGGATTCGTCGCCAGGCCCCGGCCCCGGCGCCACTGCGCCAACAGCGGCCGCACATCGGAGTTGAAGGCGTCTTTCAGCACCTCCTCGCACTGGATGAGGTCGTGCGCGGCGCGCGCGACAGCCAGCGCGGGACGATCGACCAGCAACGCCTTGGCATACATCTCCTGCACGCACACCGCCGACTGGATGATCGACTCGATGGTCGGCTTGTGATTGGGACACTGGTCGAACATGTAGGCGCATTTCAGCGCGGTCGCGCGCACGGTGGCGTCGGCATCCCCCTCCGCCGCCACCAGTTCGCAGAAGATCAGGAACAGTTCGTAGGGATTGATCGCACCGACGGTGAGGTCGTCATCGGCGTACTTGCGGTTGTTGAAGTGGAAGCCCCCGAGGCGGCCTTCGTCAAGCAGGATGGCGACGATGTGCTCGATGTTGGTGCCCTGCGCATGATGGCCGGTATCGACCAGCACCTGCGCCTGCGGGCCGAGTTTGCTGCACAGCAGCAGCGCTGAACCCCAGTCCTGCAGGTCGGTGTGGTAAAACGCCGGCTCGAAGAACTTGTATTCGATCAGCATGCGCATGCCTGCCGGCAACGCCCGGTAGACCTCGGCGAGTGATTCCTGCAGGTGGTGCTTACGTTCGCGAAACGAGGCCTGCCCAGGGTAGTTGCTGCCATCGGCGTACCACAGGCTGATGGCGTCGGAGCCGGTGGCCTTGGCGATGTCGATGCACTCCAGGTGATGGGCGATGGCCTTGGCCCGCACGCGCGCCTCACGGTGGCAGATCGAACCGAACTGGTAAGCGGGATCCTGAAAGACGTTGGGGTTGATCGCGCCGACGCCGAGCCCGTGCTGCGCGGCGAGGATCTTGACCGCACCCCAATCGTCGGTCGTGTCCCACGGGATATGGAGGGCCACCCGCGGACAGATGCCGGTATATTTCTGCACCTGACCAGCGTCGGAAAATTTCTCATCGAGCTGCTGAGCCGCCCCCGGCTGGCGGAAGGTGCCGAACCGCGTCCCGCTGTCAGCCAGCCCCCAGGATGGGGTCTCGACGGCGAAGCGATCGAGGCGGGCGAACAGCGTGGGGATATCCATGGCGGGCGGTTTCCTGGACCCGCGATGGTGCGCGTCGGCGGGTACCGGGGGTAGCACCCTCTTGATGCGCGGGACCTGGACGGAGTTGATGTGAGCGGGGGAGGTAACCATTGAAATTAAACGATCTACCTCCAGCGATACCGAAATAATCTGATGTATGAAATAAGCAGGTAAGTGACTTGATGATGAAAGCGACCATATCCCTGCGCACGCGCGCTCCGAGTCGCCCGCGGCACCAAGCCAGGTAAAAACCTGTCTGTTTTGAGCCGATATCGACCACATCGACGACGATGACTCGTCGATTCATTTCCAGGTCCATTTTCGCGCAGATCGAACAATTTTCTGAAAAGGTCTGACGACGCATCACTTTGGGGGGTTGATGACACACCACGCCCTCCTAGCGTCTCGACCCGCCACGCGGCCGTGAACGGATACACTTCGCACCGACCAACGGCCTGTGCGAAGCAGGTCCAACCGCCGCGTCACGTCACGATTTCAGAAAGCTCGTCATGCCAGCCGTCGCCTCGCCCCGGAACAGCACCCTCGCGCACGGCGTCGAATCGAGCCCACGATGGTTGGTCGAGGCCGTACGTGGGAACCTGGCGCTCGCATTGCTGCTGGCATGGAGCGCGGTCCTGGCAGGCGCGGATGTCGCGACGCCGGTCCTCAGCCATCTCGGTGGCTCCTACCGCACCGGTGTGACGGTGACCGCCGCCACTGCGACCTCGGGTGCGACCCTGCGCTACACCCTCACCGGTGCCGAGCCGACCGCGAGCGACACCGTCGTACCCGCCGGCGGCATCGTCATCGCCGGCACCCAGGTGGTGCGCGTACGCGGCTTCTTGACCGGCTCCAATCCCAGCGTCGTTACTTCCGCATGGTACCGCGTCGGGCCCTTGGTCGCGCGCGGCGCGGACTTCGGCTTCGCAGTGACCAGCGCCGGCGCGTTATGGTCTTGGGGCGCGGACGACTATGGCCAACTCGGCGACGGGCAGCAGGTGACTGTGCTGGAGCCGCGCCTGGTAACCGGCATCAGCGGTGTGAGTCAGATCGCCGGTGGTTCCAAGCACAGCCTGGCGGTGACCAGCGACGGCACGGTGTGGAGTTGGGGTCACAATGGTTACGGCCAGCTTGGCAGCGGCACGACGACGGACCGTTTCCTGCCGGCGGCGATCACGCTGAGCGGCATACGCGGGGTCTCCGCGGGTTTTCCGTCTTCCGGCCACAGCCTCGCATGCGCTCTCGACGGCACCGTGCGCGCCTGGGGCTACAATGCCTATGGGCAGCTGGGGGACGGGACGACGGCCCAACGAGCGGCGCCGGTTATCATTGTGGGCGTAGCCGGCGTGGCCGGCGTGTCGGCCGGCGAAAACTTCAGCATCGCCTGGGACCGCGACGGCGCAGTGTGGGCATGGGGTCACCAAGCCTATGGGCAGTTGGGCATGGAGCCGACGGGCCCGAGCAACGTGCCGCAGCGCCTGCCGGCAATCAGCAACATCGTGCAGGCACAGGCAGGCCTGCACCACGTGGTGGCACTGCGCGCCGACGGCACGGTGTGGACGTGGGGTTATAACAACGTCGGCCAGCTCGGCCTGGGATCGACCATGAACTCGGTGTCGATGCCAACGCAGGTCACTGGTTTGAGCACGATCGTCTCGGTTGCGGCGGGCATGAACCAAGGGTACGCGGTGTCACGCACTGGTGCGCTGTGGGCGTGGGGCCTCAACACCAGCGGCGAGGTGGGCGATGGCACCACCACCAACCGCCTGGCCCCGGTGGCGATCACCGGGGTGACCAACGCGGCGTACGTGCAGGCGGGCACCGGCGTGGTGGTGCTGCGTCAGGATGGCAGCCTGGTGAGCTGGGGTGCGAACAATCAGGGTCAGGTCGGCAATGGCACCACCACGGTCCAGTTGGCACCGGCGGCGATGCCGACGTTCACGCTGCAGCCGCAGGTGGCGAAGCCGGTGCTCAGCCATCTGGGCGGGTATTACCGCGCGGGTGCGACCGTGACGGCGAGCAC
>JANPIY010000266.1:0-2108 GCA_031425255.1 Planctomycetota bacterium | reverse complement strand
TCGCCGAGAGCTGCCGCATCAAGGCCTGGTACGTGGGCGAGGACGAGACCGAGCAGGGCGTGCGCGCACACCTCAACTACGGCCACACCTTCGGCCATGCGCTCGAACGCGAGACCAGGTACACCCGCTACCTGCATGGCGAAGCGGTCGGCATCGGCATGCGCATGGCGGCGGATCTGGCCAGGCGTCTGGGCGTCCTCAGCGATGCGACGCTGATTGCGCGCCAGGATGCCCTGCTGGCGCGCTTCCAATTGCCGGTCGCGCACGCGACGGCGGATGCCGCAGCTCTGGCCAAGGTTCTCGCTGGCCACTGCGCGTTGGACAAGAAGGTCGCGGCCGGGCGGATGCGCTTCGTGCTGCCGACGGCGATGGGGGTGGTGGAGACCAGGACGATCGAAGATCCGACAGCGGTCGCCGCGGCATTCAGCAGCGCGATGACCTGAGCGGCCGCGGCGAGGTCAGAGGCGTGGTAGTTTTTCACCATAGGCGGGGTGTGCTGCCGTCGTAGCGTGCCCCGCATATGGGCATCGACCACGGCTACGACCAATACCTGTTCCACCACGCGACGGCAGCCGCCGTTGGCTCACGGCCAGGAGCTCCTCGGACCACGCCACTGCTCTCCGTCGTCCTGGCGTTTCTACTCATGGCGTCCGTGGCTGCCGGTGAAGCCCTCCCCGTGCCGTGCCGCCTGCTGGTAGTGGAGAAGGGCTCCGGCTGGCCAGTGCCGTTGGTCGAGCTTACCACCACCGCGCACGTGCGGTACGTCACCGATAACGCCGGCGTGGTGGCCTTCGATCAGCCGGAGCTGATGGGTCAGGAAGTGTGGCTGGAGATCCGCAGTCCCGGCTACGGCGTGGGCAAGGATGGCTTCGGCAATCGCGGCCGGCGCATCACTCCACTGCCGGGCAAGACCATCACCATCGAGATCGAGCGGCAGGTCCTCGCCAAACGCATCGGCCGCCTGACCGGCGGCGGACTGTTCAGCGAGAGCCAGCGTTTCGGCGACCATGCCGACTGGCACGAGTCCGGCATCATCGGCTCGGACAGCGTCCAATTCGTGGCCTCTGGCGGGAAGCTGCTGTGGTTGTGGGGCGACAGCGGGATCCCGTCCTATCCGCTCGGCATCTTCCACAGTTCAGGTGCGCGCTCAGATCATCCCGCCACCGATGCCCTGATCCCACCGCTGAAACTCCCGCTCGACTACTTCCGCGATGCGAAGGGGAAGCCGCGTGGCATCGCGCCGCTCACTGGTGAAGGTCCGACCTGGGTGTTCGGCATGCTGGCGATGAAGGACGCGGTGGGCAGGGAACGCGTCGGCGGCTATTACTCGAAGATCAAGGGCATGCTCGATGCCTACGAGACCGGGCTGGTGGTGTGGGATGACGCCAAAGAGGAATTCGTGCGCCATCTGGTGGTGTGGGAAAAAAGCAGCGGCAAGCCGGTGCCCAAGGGGGTGCCCGATGGCCAGGCGTCGACCTGGCGTGATGCCGCAGGCAAGGCCTGGTTCCACTTCGGGAGCCCGTTCCCGACCATGCGCTGCGAGGCGACCTTCGCGGCTTGGTCCGACCCTGCGCGCTGGGAGACCGTGACCCCGCAACGCGAGGTCGCGAGCCCCGACGGTGGCAAGGTCACGCCGCACACCGGCGTGATCGGCTTCCATCCTTGGCGCCAGCGCTGGGTGACGGTGTTCATGCAGCGCCATGGCAAACCCTCGGCGCTAGGCGAGATCTGGTACGCCGAGGCCGACCAGCCGACCGGCCCATGGGGCACGGCGGTGAAGATCCTCAGCCATGAGAACTACACGTTCTATAATCCCTGCCTGCACCTCGACTGGACGCCAGCGGGCAAGCCGTGGCTCTATTTCGAGGGCACCTACACCACGCTCTTCACCGACAACCAGGCGCCGACGCCGCGCTACGACTACAACCAGATCCTGTACCGACTCGATCTCGATGATCCCGGCCTGAGGCCGGCGCAGCCGTGATCGCGGCCCGCGAGAGCCCCCGCAGGGGACGACGCAACGCCAGCCCGGCGCATCAGCGCTGTCCATCACCCGTAAATCCTGGTTAGCTTTTGAGCGCCAACGGCGCGAAGTCATCACAGCCCAG
>JANPIY010000265.1:0-13210 GCA_031425255.1 Planctomycetota bacterium | reverse complement strand
ACCTGGCCCAGGTGCGCGCCGCCATCCACCTCGCCACCGGCGGCATCATCCCGGATCTGGTCCTGTGGCTGGCGGTCGACCCCGCCGAAGCCGGCCGGCGCCGGGCTGCCGCCCGCGGCCAGGACCGCATCGAAGCACGTGGCCTCGCCTATCAGCAGAAGGTCCATGACGGCTACCGCGCGCTGGTGACCAGCGACGGCCTGGTCGAGATCGATGCGCAGCAGAGCGCCGACGCCGTCACGGCCGAAGTGTGGGCACGCGTCGCGCCCTGTCTCTAGTCCTGCGAGCCTGGGCCGGGGCAGAGCCATCGAACCGCAGAGGGCGCAGAGAGCGCAGAGCCGAGATTCCCCAGCTCAGCGCCCTCTGCGTCCTCTGCGGTTTGAACGGCATTCCCGATCAGACGGGCCGGGATAAAAAACCGCCGCGTCCTTGGTTCAAACTCGACCTCAGAATCTGGCCAATACCTCCCGCACCTGCTGCAGGCGTTGCTTGCAGGTGTTGGCGCGCAGCTGCATGAAATTGCCGCCGGCCTTTTCGTAATCCGTGATCTGCGCCTGGATGTGGACGATGCCGGCGCCGAGGGCGACCTTGGCAGCGGCGGCCTCGGCGGTGCCTGGCTTGGCGCTGAAGAAGGCCAGTGCGGCGGTGAAGGAGGGGAACTCGTAGAGCGCATTCACCGTCGCCAAGGTTCGCGCATGGAACGCCATGAGGTCGATACGCGCCACGCGTTTGCCAGCGATGAGGAGCTGCAAGGCGTTCCAGCGCACGGAATCGTCGTCGTCCGCCGTCCACGCCACCGCCCGTTCCTCGACCAGCGGCAGCAGCGTGGCGAGGACCACGGCGGTCTGATCCGCGAGCGGGTTCTTGTCCGTGAACGCTGGCGGCACCTCGGTGAGCGGCGGCACCTTGGCCGCGCTGACCCGGGCGTCCCAGCCGGGCTTGGTCGCTTCCGCCGTCAGCCAGGCCACCGATTCCGCGCCGGCGGTATAGACCGCTGAGAGCGTGACCGCCGCGCGCACATGGAAGCGGATGATCTCGCCGTCGTCGAGCCGGCCGAGATCACGCAGGATGAAGTAGGCATTGTAGCGCTTTTCGTAATCCTCATCCGCTAGCCACGGCCGTACGGTCTCGGCGATCGGCGGATGACGGGCGATCAGCAGTTTGCGCAGGCTCTCGATGCTGTCGCCATAAGGGCCATCCCAGGTCAGGGCATAGGTGAGGATCTCCAGCACCTTGGGTTCGAGCGGCCCGGTCGAAGCCTCAGCCATGCGCCAGGCTGGACCGATGGCCTCCGCCGGGCGGTCGCCATCGGCGAGGCTTTCGACCATGGCGCGGTCGATGGTCGCGGGATTGGCACCCGCGTTCCGCAGTTTGGCGAACTGCTCGACCGCCGCCTTCTCCTGATGATGGGTCGCCAGCCACTTGGCCGCGGCGATGGCGAGTTCCGCTTCGAGCGCACCGGTGTCGAGCCAGGTGAAGGCCTGGCGGTGTTCGAGCAGACGCTTGCGCGCATCCTCGATCCGCTGGCTGGCGATCAGCGCGTGGATGTCCGCGCGCACCACCTCGCGTACCAAGGCCACCGCCTCGGCGTCGTTAGGACGCGCCGCCAGGTTGGTCGACGCACGTTGCAGGGCGAGCCCGGTGTCGTTGGCCGCCAACGCCTGTTCGATACCGGCGCGCGCGCCGTCCCTGCCGTAGAACACCCACCCGACGATCAGCGCGACGATGACGGTGAAGACGAGGAACAGCGGGCTGTTCTTCATGCGCGTGGGCGCGCGTGCGACAGCGGGCACGGGCGTGGGCGAGGTCGGAGTCGATGCGAGCGGAACGCTCGCCGTCGTCGCCGGAACGGCCGGCAGCGGTGCAGGCGTCATCGGCATCGTCGTCGCCAGGACCGTCGCCGCGGTCGGTGACAGCGGCAACGTGTCGGTGGCGGACGCCGGCCGGTCGCCCACGTACATGCTGTTGGACAGCGGCTCCGCCTGGCCGGCGAGCCGGGTCACGGTGGTGGCGGCATCGACGCCAAAGACCTCCGGGACGCTGCGCGGCAGGGTGATGCCCTGCGCCGCCAGCGCGTGCAGCTCATCGACCAGGGCCTGCGCGGAGGGCAGCCGTTGAGCGGGATCCTTGGCCAGCAGCCGGTGCACGAGAGCGGCGATGGCCGCCGGCACGCTGGGGGCCAGGGCGCGCACGTCGGGCGGTGCATCATCGAGGTGCGCGCGCAGCAGGGCGACGGTGCTGGCGGCCTGGAAGGGCGGCCGCCCGGTGAGCAGGTGGAACCAGGTCGCGCCGAGCGAATAGAGATCGCCGCGCGCATCGACCGGCTGGCCACGGCAGGCCTCGGGCGGCAGGTAGAGCGGCGTGCCCATGACCGTGCCCTCCATGGTCATGGCCGAGGAGTCGGCGGACTTGGCCAAGCCGAAGTCGGCGAGCTTGGCCACGCCCTTGCGCGTCACCATCAGGTTGTCCGGCTTGATGTCGCGGTGGACCACGCCGTGTTCGGCGGCCGCGGCGAGACCTTCGGCCGCATGCAGGACCAGCGCGCTGGCGGTGCGCCAGTCGAAGGCCTGGCCGCGGTCGGCGAGCAAGGCGCGCAGGCTGGCGCCGCCGTCGACCAGCTCCATCACCAGCAGGGCGTGGTCGTTGCCCTGCTCATCGGTGACGCGCATGAAGTCGTGCACCGCCACCACGTAGGGACTCTGGATGCGGGCGACACACTGCGCCTCGCGCGCGAAGCGTCCGATCGCGTCGGCATCGCCAAGGAGATGTTCGGCGATGCGTTTGACCGCCACCGGGCGTTTGAGTGAAAGCTGCTGACCGCGGTAGACCTCGCCCATGGCGCCACGACCCAGCAGCGAATCGATGCGGATACCACCTACGACCAGACCTGGCTGCAACATGGCCGCCGACCCTAGGTGGCGCGGGCGGGTCTGGAAGCCCGCCCGGCGGTGGAGCGGGGGGCGGTGTCGCCGCTGGTGACACGCGCTCCCAGGGTTGTCGATGCCGTCGGCATGCTGGCACGTTGACCAGATCGCCGCCCGGATCCAAGGTGTGGCCGAGGTCCGCCATGCGACTCATCACCGGTTCCCCCCTGGTCCTGATCACCGCCCTCGCCCTTGGCGCCTGTGGCGGGCCAGCCAAACCACAGATCGCCGCCCCAGGGACACCGCAGTTGCCGCTGGCCACGGCCGCGGTGACCAGTGCTTTCGATACCGATGCGATCGGCCAGCCACCGGCCGGTTTCACCGTCCACACCATCGGACCCGGCAGGCCGTCACGCTGGCAGGTGATCGCCGCCGCCGACGCACCGAGCGGGAAGCAGGCGCTGGCCCAGCTCGACGATGACGACACCAACCACCGCTACCCGTGTGTGCTTTCCACCGTCGGGCGCTATGGCGACGTGCGGGTCGAGGTGAGGGGCAAGGGCATCAGCGGCAACCGCGACCGTTCCTTCGGCGTGGTCGCGCGCGCCATCGACGAAAAGAATTACTACGTCGCGCGCTGCAACACCGTGAACGAGAACGTCCGCCTCTACCACTTCATCGACGGCAAACGCACGGAGCTGGCCGAGTGGGATGGCAGCGCCGCCCCAGGCGTCTGGCACTCCCTCGCCCTGGAGGTGAAGGGCGACCGCCTGACGGTGTTCTTCAACGGCGCGAAGATCATCGAGCGGCAGGACGGCACCTTCGCCCAGCCGGGCCGCGTCGGGTTGTGGACCAAAGCCGAAGCGGTCAGCCAGTTCGACGATTTCACGGCCACGCCCCTGCCCTGATGCCCGGGACCGCCGCCTGCCAGCCGGCCAGGGGCAATCTCCCCTCGACCCTCTCCGCCTTCGTCCACTTTGGAGCCCACCATGCGCCCCCTCCTGCTCTCCCTCCTCGTCACCGCACTGTTCTCCGGCGAAGCCAGACCCCCCGAGCGCACACAGGTCGAGGCCCTGCTCGGCGAAGCGCAGGCGTGGATCCTGTCGCAGCAGCAACCCGACGGTGCGCTGATCCCAGGGAAGACCTTCACCCTCGGCGTCACCGCGATGTCGGCCCTGGCACTGGCCTCGCCACCACACGCGCTGCCGGCGAATCATCCGGCCATCATCAAGGCGCTGGCGTTCATCGACGGCTTCAAGCAGAAGGACGGCGGGATCTACGCCATCGATGAAGGCCTGGGCAACTACACCACCGCGCTGGCCCTCCAGGTCTACGCGCTCACCCGGCCCGAGGACCAGAAGACCATCACCGCCGCGCAGAAGTATCTGCTGGGTCTGCAGAACACCGACCAGGCCAGCCTGGGCTTCGGCGGCATCGGCTACGGCGACAAGGGTCGCGGCCACGAAGACCTCTCGAACACCAGCTACGCTTTGACCGCGCTGCGCGACTCCGGCGTGCCCGCGGACAACCCGCAGATGCAGGCGGCACTCAAGTTCCTGGAGAAATGCCAGGACCTCTCGTCGGTGAACAAGCAGCCCTGGGTCGGCGCCGCCGGCGGCACCAACGGTCCCGGTGGCGCGGTCTACGGCCCGGCGGATGCGAAAGGCAGCTGGGAGAAACAGGATCCCACCCAGAGCGAGAAGTTCACCACCACCGGCACCATGAGCTACTCGCTGCTGTCGAGCTACCTCACCCTGCAGCTGTCAGCGGATGACCCGCGCGTCGCCGCGGCGCTGGCGTGGGTGAAGAACGCCTACCGCTTCGACGCCAATCCCGGTATGGCCAGCGGCAAGGAGCTGCAGGGGCTGTTCCACTATTACACGCTGATGGGCCGCACTTTTGCGATGCTCAAGACCGACACCCTCGACCTGGGCAACGGCCGTGTCGTCGATTGGCGCGGCGACCTGTTCGCGTCGATCAGCGCCAAGGCGCAGCACGTCGAGCTCGACGGTGGTGGGAAAGGTGCCTTCTGGATCAACAGCGCGCCGCGCTGGGCCGAGGGCATGCCGCATCTGACGACGGCGTACATGCTGCGGGCTCTCAAGGCGATCAGCTCGCGGCTGCCGTGAATATGCGGCACCTCCCAGATCCAGCGTGCTGATGCTGGCCGCGAATCGGACCGCACCCGGGAGACGCTCATGAAATGTGGAATGACGACCGCTGAGGTGGAGCTGCCATCCCTATGAAGACGCCGTCGAACTCCCCGCGCAAAACTGCCAATCCGAAGGCCAACGCCGCATCGCGTGCACAGTCGCGTGCACAGCAGCCGCGAGGGGTCACCAAATCCCTGCCGAGTGATGGAGCGGACCCTGCGGTGCAGACGAGCACGCCGATCACGGCGCGGAAAAGCAGAAAGGGCGTCGTCCTTCTCTCCGGTGGCAATCCGCAGATCGCGAAGGCGGACGGCGATGCTCCGGTGCAGGCCTACATTGCAGCAATGCCTGGCTGGAAACGTGACCTCGGAAAGCGCCTCGATTCGCTCATCGTTCGCACCGTGCCCGACGTGCGCAAGGCGGTGAAATGGAACTCGCCGTTGTATGGCATCGAGGGCCAGGGCTGGTTCCTGGGCCTGCACGTCTTCACGCACTACGTCAAACTGGCGTTCTTTCGTGGCGCGGCGCTGCGACCGCTTCCGCCCGGCGCGAGCAAGGACAAGCACACGCGTTACCTCGACATCCGCGAAGCCGACGAACTCGATGAAGTGCAGGTGGCGGCCTGGGTGAAGCAGGCCGCCGCACTGCCTGGCTGGGTTCCCTAGCCCGTCGCGCGGGAGCTCGGCCTCTCAGCACCGACGCAGGTGGATGCGCAGAATGGTCTGGTCTGGTGACGAGGCGATGGTACAGGATCAGCCCTGTTTGCATGCAACCGACCACGTTCAGGAACACGCCTCATGACCCTGAGCAAGACTGTCATCCGCGCTGCTGTGACCACCAACATCGTGGTGATGGCCTCGTGCCTATCGCTGACCGGCCTGTGCGCGGAAGATAACGCCCGCCCGCCGTTCAAAGGGAAGTTGCTGGTGGATGGCCTGGTCGGCTATCAGGTCGCCGCCAAGCCGTTGCTGGACAATCCGAACAGCTTCGCCATCGACGAGAAAGGGCGTTTCTACGTGGTCGAAAGCCCGCGTCTGCGCGATGGCGCGATCATCGACATCCGTGGTGCGCGGCAGTTCACCTTGCAGGACTTCACCCTGCAGACGGTTGAGGAACGCCGGCAGATATTGTTGGCGGACAAGACCAAGGACCAGTACGCGCGCAGCAGTGACCGCATCGCCCTGGTGGAAGACAGCGATGGCGACGGGATCTCCGATAAACGCCATGACTATGTCGTCGACGGTCTCGGCAACGCCGAGGACGGACTCGCTTTCAGCGCGCTGACCTTCGACAACAAGGTCTTCCTGACCTGTATTCCCAACGTGTGGCGATTCGAAGACCGCGATGGCGACAAGAAGGCGGAGGTCCGGGAAAAACTCCTCACCGGATTCGGTGTCGCGATCAGCATGATGGGCCACGACATGCATGGCATCGTGCGTGGTCCTGATGGCCGACTCTATTGGAGTATCGGTGACCGCGGCTTCAACGTCGTCAGCAAGGAAGGTGTCCGCTTCAAGGCACCGTCCAGGGGCGCGATCTTCCGCAGCGAGATCGATGGCAGCCGGATGGAGGTGTTCTTCCACGGCCTGCGCAATCCGCAGGAGATCGCCTTCGACGAGTTCGGCAATCTGATGACCTTCGATAATACCGGTGACTTCGGCGACATCGCCCGCGTGGTGTACGCCATGGAGGGCGGCGATGCCGGCTGGTACAAGGAGCACCAGGCGCCGCACCAGTACAAATGGGCCTTCCCCGACAATGAGGTGATGACCAGCAATTCGCGCTGGGTGGAAGACAACATGTTCCGCCCCGACATGGACGACCAGCCGCAGTGGCTGCTGCCGCCCGTCGCGAATTTCCAGAACGGCCCGTCAGGCATCGTCTATGCCGCCGGCGAAGCCCTGCCGGAGTCCCTGCGGGGGAGCTTCCTGGTGTGCAACTATCGCGGCGATGCCAACAACAGCGGCATCCTGTCGTTCAAATTCACCGTCGACGGGGCTGGCTTCAAGCTGCGCGACAAGGATCCGCTGACCGTCATCACCGGCATCGGCAGCTCGGACATCGACATCGGCTACGATGGCCGCATCTACCTGCTCGATTTCGGTGGTGGCTGGAGCGCCAACGATCGGGGCGCCATCCACGCGGTGGAATACCCGGACGGCCTGAAGAAGGCCTCCGTGCAGGAGACCAAGACCATCTTCGCCGAGGGCTTCCAGAAGCGTCCTGACCTCCAACGGCTGCTGAGCCACGCCGACATGCGCGTGCGCCAGCGCGCCCAGTTCGAACTGGTGGAGCGGAATGATGCAGCGGCCCTGCAGCAGACCCTGAGTGGGGCGGCTGGCCTGCATGCGAAGCTCCACGCGGTGTGGGGCCTCGGGCAACTGCACCGTCAGGGCAAGGGCGACCATCTGGCGACCTTCCTCGCCACGGCGGCCTCCGACGAGGTCGAGCTGCGTGTCGCCGCGTGCCGCATCCTCGGGGACGTGCGTGCTCCTTCCGCGGCCAAGGTGCTGCTGACGTTCCTGGGTGATGCCTCCCGTCGCGTGCAGAGCCATGCGGCCATCGCCCTGGGCAAGATGAACCAGAAGGATGCCGCCCCGGCCTTGTGGAGCGCGCTGAAGAAGAATGACGCGACCAAGGACCGCTACCTCCGCATCGCCATCGTCAACGCCCTGGTCGCCATCGCCGATGAAGCCGGCGCGGTCGCGCAGGCGGGTGCGGCGGAACGCGAAGCGCGCCTGGGTGCCGTCCTGGTGCTGCGGCAGTTGAACAGCAGCCAGGTGGTGCGCTTCCTCAGCGATGGCGACAAGCTGGTCAGGGCCTCGGCCCTGGGCGCGATCTACGACAACCGGGTGACGGCTGGCTACGCCGAGGTCATGAAGCTGACGGATCAGGCGAGCACTTTCTCGATCACCGACCAACGCCGCATCTTGGTGATCAACTTCCTGCAGGGCGGGGTCGATGGCGCCAAGGGCGTGCTGCGCCTGGTGGGCGATCCCAAGGTGAAGGGACCGGTGCGCGAGCAGGGCCTCGCGTTGCTGCTGCGCTGGAACAACCTCCCCGAGTTCGATGTGATCAACAACCACCACGCGCCACTGGAGGATCGCAAGGAGACCATCTATCCCGGCATCCACGACGAGTTGAGCACCTTCCTGGAGAACGAGAAATCGCCGCTACTGGCCAAGGGCCTCGACCTGGCCAAGCAGGTGGGCATGAAGATGTCCGGCAAGCTCCTCGCCGCCCAGGCGCTGAACGGCAAGACCGAGATGGCCACCCGCCTGGCCGCCATCAAGGCCTTGAGCGCCAAGGAGGACGACTTCAAGGCCGCCTTGCCGGAGCTGATGAAACTCCCCGAGGACCCGATCCAGGCCACCTTGCTCGATCTGCATTTCAGCCTGAAGCTGGATGGGCGCATGGCCCTGGCCGAGTCGGCGCTGACCTCCAAGTCACCCGAGCGCATCCGCGTCGCCATCAAGCACCTGATCAAAGCCGAGGGCGCCAGTGCACGTTTCGAAAAGTTGTGGAGCGAGCGGGCGAGCGCCTTGCCGGCCACGACCCATCTCGATCTCTACCTGGCGATGAAGGGCTCAAGCCAGGAGTCGCTGAGGAAAGCGGTCGAAACCTTCGGCGCGGATCCCAAGAACATCCAGGGGCTCGCGCTGGAGGGCGGCGACGCGGCGAAGGGTGAAATGATCTTCCGGGGTTCGGGTGCCTGTGTGCAGTGCCACATGATCAACAACCAGGGCGGCATCCAGGGACCAGCGCTCGATGGTGTCGGCTTACGCTCGGACCGCGCCGCGCTGCTGGAATCGATCCTCACGCCGAACGCCAAGATCGCCGATTGTTTCGGTACCATGACCATCACCACCAAGAAGGGTGAAGCCGTCACCGGCATCCTCAAATCCGAAAAGGACGGCAAGGTGGAATTGCTGCTGGTCAGCAACGAGAAGAAGACCATCCCCGCCAGCGACATCGCCAAACGAGATGGCCCGTTCTCGGCCATGCCACCGCTCGGCCTCATCCTGCCGCCGAACGATCTGCGCGATCTCATCGAGTACCTGAGCCAGCGGAAAGCGAAGGGCGGGGATAAGAAGCAGGCGGGGACGGAGCATGGGGGGAAGTGACGTGCCCATCGGTGGATACCGCAGGGCGTTGTTCGTCCTAGGCGTTGATCGCCACGACGGCCTGCGCTGGTCGCTGAGTGCGGCGCGTCCGCGGAGCCGGTACAGCGCGAGGGAATCCTCGCACGCGAAGTAATCCAGGTTCCCAGCGATGCGTTGAACTTTTTCCTGGTTGGCTTTGGTGGAATCGTGGACCGAGAGGATCCCATTCGAGCCGAGCAGGCGCAGAATGGAGGGGAGATTGCGCTCGATCTCGTCCTCATTGTGCAGGCAATCGGCGAACACCAGCTCGTATGGTCCGCAGGCGACGTTAGGGAAGTCGCCGCTCACCAGTTGGTACATGATGCTTCTTATAAAAGAATCATAGCCCACACACCCTCATGATAAACCGAGCAATAATGTAACAGTCTCCGTCAGTTCTGGAAACGATCTCATGCGTTCCCATATTTTCATCTGTTATGATAACTGTTGTTCTATCTTTTTTTTCCTGATCTAGCGTGACCGATAAAATATTAGAAAATGATATTTTATTTCTAATTTTTTTAAGGTCAGATACAGCGCAGACTGCTATGCCGACCTGACTAATTGCCATGCGTCCGTGAAGAATATCTATGCTAGCAAAGTCTTCGCCGACTTCATCAACACGGAAACCGCTTACACCGCTGAGTATTTTATTGGCCAGTGATTTTACATCAACAACATGTGACATTAATGCCTCGCTTATTCAATGACCATGTTGATTAGATGGCCAGACATTGCGCCCGTCAGAACTGCCCCGCGCGCGCGATCGCCATGAGCGTGGCGCGCGCCTTACGCAGAGTCTCCTCGTATTCCGCCGCCGGGACGCTGTCGGCGACCACACCGGCGCCGGCCTGCACGTGTACCTGCCATGGGGTGAGGATCGCTGTGCGCAGGGCGATGCAGGTGTCGAGGTTGCCGCGGAAGTCGAGGTAGCCGACCGCGCCGGCGTACGGGCCGCGTTTCACCGGTTCGAGTTCGTCGATGATCTGCATGGCGCGCACCTTGGGTGCGCCGCTGACGGTGCCGGCGGGATGGCAACAGCGCAGGGCATCGAGCGCGTCCATGTCGTCGCGCAGGTCGCCTTCGACGTGGCTGACGATGTGCTGCACGTGGCTGTAGCGTTCGATGACCATGCGTTCGGTGAGCTTGACGCTGCCGGGCTTGCAGACCCGGCCGACGTCGTTGCGGCCGAGATCGATGAGCATGGTGTGCTCGGCGAGCTCCTTGGGATCGGCGAGCAGTTCCTTGGCCAGACGTTCGTCCTCGGCGGGTGTGGTGCCACGCAGTGCGGTGCCGGCGATCGGACGCACCGCGACGCGGCCGTCTTCGACGCGCACCAGCAGTTCGGGGCTGGCACCCACCAGCGCGGAGTCGCCGAGCTTCAGGCAGAACAGGTACGGGCTGGGGTTCAGGCTGCGCAGGCTGCGGTAGACCTGGAAGGGCGTCAGCGTGCACGCCGCGGTCAGGCGTTGGCTGAGCACCACCTGGAAGGCGTCACCGGCCTTGACGTATTCCTGGATACGGCGCACGCCCGCCTCGAAATTTTCCTTACCGGTATGCTGGTGATAATGCGGGTCGGTGCCCGGCCGGGCCTCGACCAGCTGCGAGACGTGTGGTTGTTCCAGCCGGCGCTGCAGGGCGTCGAGTTCGCGCGTCGCCTTCGTATAGGCGTCATCCACCGAGGCGCCGGTGGTGAGATCGAGATGCGTGATCAAAAGCAGGTGATTGAAGCTGTGATCGAACACCAGCACGGTGTCGTAGCGGCAGAGGTGCAGGTCCGGCAGGCCGAGCACGTCGGGCGGACATGCCGGCAACGGCTCCATCATGCGGACGGTGTCGTAGGACAGATAACCGACCAGGCCGCCACTGAATCGCGGCAAACCCGCCAGGTGCGGTGTGCGGTAACGACGCACATAGGCGCGCACAGCGGCGTAGGGATCGCCGGCGAGCACCTCGCGCGAGCCGTCGGCGCGGTGCAGGGTCACGTGGGTGAGGTCGCCGACCAGTCGCTCGCGGGGCGACGCACCGAGCATGCTGTAGCGCGCGACGCGTTCGCCGCCGACGACGCTTTCGAAGAGGAAGGCGTAGGGCTCATCGCTGAGCCGCGCCAAGGCTCCGACGGGCGTCAGTTCGTCGGCGACCAGACGCCGCACGACCGGGATGAGGGTATAGCCTTCGGCAGCGAGGGCGGTGGCGGCAGCGCGATCAGGGGTCATGGCAGGCGGCGATCCGGGTGGCGCGGGCATCCTGGTGCTGGTCGCGAAAAGTCATCACGCCGGGGAGGTGCTCATAAAAGGGATACGTGCTGAGCCCACCTTTCGACAGGTCTCAGTCGAGCGACAGGTGGCGCTCACCTGGAGATGAGGTGCCTACTCTATGCTCATGAGCAAAAACGCAGCGCACGTGGGGATGGCCCTGCCAACCACTTACAACGACAGCAAGTCCTGGTCCAACCCTGTTCTGATGACTCAACTATCTGTCTTAAAATAACTTATGACAATGTGAACGTGCCATGAAGCCAACTGCCCAGCAAGTATGCAATTGAAAACCAATGGGCACTCTCCATGGTCCGCCCCTGCCAAGCGGACCAGGTGGGGAAAAGCTCGGGTCATCCCGTCACACAGCTTTTTCCTGTTTGGCCCACGAACGGTCGCTCTGTGTGGGAGAGGCCGTGTCTTCCGAACCTCGTCAACAATCCCCTTAAGGAGGATAGACGTGAATCTCCGCAATCTCGTTCCTGCTCTCGCACTCGCCGCCGTCACTGCCGCTCCGGCAATGGCCGTCGACCAGGCGCCCGCAGTCAGCTTCGCTGGCTGGGTCGACACCATCCTGAACTTCTCCGATGGCGATGCTGATGCCGACGTCGACGCCCCTGGCACCGCCAAGGATGAGACCGGTGCCACCATCGGCTTCTCGTCCACCGCCAGCCTCAAGGCCATGTGGAAGGTCACCGACGCCCTGAGCGCCAAGGTCAACCTGTGGTTCGACGCCGGCACCGCCGACGTCAACATGCGCGAAGCCTACTTCGCCTGGGCCCTGAACGACTCGGTCACCTGGTCCATGGGTAAGTACATCGACCACATCGGCTGGATCTCGGCTGAACCGACCGGCTTGTACACCGTCAACGATTCGCTGATCGGTTACCTCGGCGCCTATGGCAACGATGTCGTTGGCACCTCGATCGGCTTCGCTCCGAAAGATTCGCCGTTCAGCGGCTCGTTCCACATCGTCAACGGCTACTTCACCGACAGCGACGCCGCCAGCGTCGGCGTTTTCGGCGACCGCGATCCCAACCGTGAGAACACCGATCTGGGCTTCGGCCTCGACCTGATCTTCAACTTCCCTGAAGATAAGGGCAGCATCAATCTCGAGTTCGCCTACGATATCAATTCCGGTGAGACTGCTTCGGGTCTGCCCGCGAATGGCGATGCCACTGCCGGCAACTTCGGCGGCGACGTCTTCCTGGTTGGCCTCAACGCCACCGTCACCCCGGTCAAGCCCCTGATGCTTGGCGCTGAAGTGATCTACCTGACCTACGGCGAAAGTGAGAGCGCCGCTGGTGTCGACGGCGCCGATGCGGCCGATCGCCTGCAGTTCCTGCTCCTGGGCAACTACGCCCTGGAGACCTCGGTCCCCATGTCGATCACCGGCATGGTCCAATACGTGCAGGTCGAGTTCGACGCTGCTGCCGCTCCTGAGACGGAAAGCCGTCTGGGTGTGGCCGCCGCGCTGCTGACCAACCCGCTGAGTTCGTCGAACTTCGGTCTCAACTTCGAGATCGGCTACTTCGACATCGCCGATGCCGATGGCACCGCCGGCGCCGATAGCGACGGCATCGAATTCTCGGTCGAAGGCCTCGTGACCTTCTGATCGTCTGATATCGCTTCCGTCCTTACGGACGACTCTGGAACCCCGGCGGCAACGCCGGGGTTCCTTTTTTTTGCACCACTCTGAACGGGGGAAGGTGGTTACGGAGAGTGCGGTGCGTGGTGGGGTGAAGGGCGCGACCCTCGCGTTTCGGATTGCCCGTGCCGGCTGGCAGCCGGCGGTC
>JANPIY010000264.1:0-3166 GCA_031425255.1 Planctomycetota bacterium | reverse complement strand
TCGCGCCACCGGCGCACCACCTGGCTGAGCAGTTCGCCAGCACGGTTGGCCGACATCGCCGCGCTGCGGCTGGCGAGTGCCAGCTTGTCGGCCTTGGCCAATCCCTGCCCGAGTTCATCGCGCGCCTGCACCACGCGGTCGCGCGCCTCGCCCAGCAGGCGGTCGAACTCCTGGCGCAGTTCGGTCTCCGAGACCACCTTGAATTCGACCGCCTGGCTTTCACCGAGGCCGGGACCGGTGACGTCGTTGGCATCGCGGGCGAGCCCGACCAGCACGATGCGTTCCCCCTCCTTGGCCAGGTCGGTGACCACGATGGTGCTCTGGCGGGTGGTGGCAGCTTGGCCGGCGACGTCGGTGAACGGCGTCAGCAGTTCCTTCAGCGCGGCGGGCTCGGCGGGCTCGGCGGCTGGCCGTTCACTGGTCGCCGGCACCAGCGCGTAGGTGCGTGCCCGCAGCGCCAGGGTCGCCAGCCCATAGTCATCGGTGGCCTCGACGCCGACGCGCACCTGCGCCCGCACCGAGACGGTCTCCTTGGCCTTCGGACCATTGAGCGCGACCAGCGGTTTGCGGTCCTCGCCCAAGGTCAGCGTGAAGCGTGGTTCGGGACTGGGACCGATGCCGTCCTGGTCGCGCATGCCGATCATCAAGGTGCCACCCCGGCGAATGAGCAGGCTGCCGGCGAGGCCCTGTCCGGTGCGCTCGCTCAGCAGCGACTCGCCATCGAGCGTCAACGCCGCCTGCTCGACCGTGCGGCCTTCATCGAGCGCGAAGGCGATGGCGTAGGTCAGGGTGCTGCCGGGCAGGGCGGTGAGGCCGATGGTCTGCAGTTCGACCGGCGTCAGCCGGGTATAGGCCGGCGGTGTGAGGGTGGCGGTGACGCGCGCCAACTGCGGTCGGCGCACCACCAGGGCCTGCAGGGCGAGCGGTCGCGCATCGCCGGATTCCGCCTTCAGCTCGTATCGTCCAGGCGCCAGGTTGAGGGCCTGCGACCAAGGTCCGCTCAAGCCGCTGAGCATGCGGGTCTCACGCAGCGAGCGGTTGGCGGCCGGAGCCCAGCTCAACTGCAGCGGCGCGGCCGGTCCCTGCGTCCGCCGCAGGCGCACCACCACCGGCTGGTCCTCGGCGACGACCGCGGTCTCGATGCTGCCTTCGAGATGCGAGAGCCGGTCCCATTCGGTGGCACCAAAGGGCAGCAGCAGGCGGTTGAGACCATCCTGCGCGATGTTCGGCAACCAGAACACCAGCGCCGAGACCGCGGCGGTCACCAGCGCCGCCAGCCACAGCCGTCCTGGGAGGGCCTGCGCCGGCACCAGCGCGAGGACCGCGCCGCCGCCGAGCGTCGCCTGCAGGGTGCGCTGGTCGGCCTCGCCCAGTTCGATGCCATCGACGCGTGTGAGCAGGCGGCCATCGAGCTCGGGCATGCGCCGCTCGGCGAGTCCGGCGAGCGTGCGGTCATCCATCGCACGGGCGAGCGGACGCACCAGGCGCCGCACGGTGGTCACGCACACCACCACCAGCACCGCCAGCAGGAGACCGAGGCGCACCACCGACGGCACTTTCCACATCCAGTCGAGGGCGACCGCGAGCACCAGCCCGCCCAGCAGCAGCACCACCAGGGTGGCGAGGCCATCCAGCAGCAGCACGCGGCGCAGCCGACGACGCAGGTCGGCAAGAAAGCCGTGCACGTCCATGGGAGGGTCCCCTCGAGGTTGGGCGGATGGTAGAAATGCGTAAACGCCGGTCCAGCCGCAGGCAGCGGTCGTTTCCTCACTTGGCTGCACACCGCGCGGACGGGTCGCCGGCTCGCCCTTGTCATCCCAGGTGCCCGGCCAATCCTGCGCCGTCACCTCGCAAGGAGCCGCCATGAGCGCCATGACCCGTGAACAGGCCATCCAGGCCGCCGCGCAATTGAAGAGCGAGCTGGCCAAGGTCATCGTCGGCCAGAACGAGGTCATCGAACAGACGCTGGTGGCCTTCGCCGCTGGCGGCCACGCCCTCCTGGAAGGCGTGCCTGGCCTGGCCAAGACCCTGCTGATCAGCACCCTCGCCTCGGCCACGCGACTGTCTTTCAGCCGCGTGCAGTTCACCCCCGACCTGATGCCCTCGGACATCACCGGCACCGAGGTCATCCGCGAGGACAAGGCCACCGGCGCACGCGAACTGGTGTTCCTGCCAGGACCGATCTTCGCCTCGGTGGTGCTGGCCGACGAGATCAACCGCACCCCGCCCAAGACTCAGGCCGCGCTGCTCGAAGCGATGCAGGAACGCCAGGTCAGCGCCGGTGGCCAGCGCCGCCCGCTGCCGACGCCGTTCTTCGTCCTCGCCACGCAGAACCCCATCGAGCAGGAAGGGACCTATCCCCTGCCCGAGGCCCAGCTCGACCGCTTCCTGCTCAAGATCGTGGTCGGTTATCCGACCGAGGCCGATGAGCTCGAGGTCATCCGCCGCACCACCGGCACCGGCAAGAATCCGGTGCAGGCCGTCCTCGAAGGCGAGACGCTGCTCGCGCTCCAGACCCTGGTACGCGACACCCCGGTGGCCGAAGGCGTGCTGCGTTACGCGCTGGCCCTGGTGCGCGCCACCCGGCCGCAAAAGGAGGGAGGTCATCCCGACATCGCCCCCCTGCTGCAATGGGGCGCGGGCCCCCGCGCGGGCCAATCGCTGGTGCTCACCGCCAAGGCGCGCGCCACCCTGCACGGGCGCACCTTCGTCTCGCTCGACGATATCAAGGCGATGGCGAAGCCGGTGCTGCGCCACCGCCTGCATGCCAGTTACGAGGCCGAGGCGCAGGGCCTCACCGCCGACACCATCATCGATCGCCTGGTCGGCCTGGTGAAGTTGCCGACCAGCGATCTGGAGAACGACCGCGTGGTGGCGCAGGCCCTGACCGCCAGCACCTGAACGATGGATGTCGGGCCGCGCCCATCCCCGTGGCCGCCGCATCTGGCCTGGGTGGTGCCACCTGACGACGGGCCTCGGATCGCCCTCGCCGCCGCCGAGGACGACGTCACCTGCCTCTATCAATGGCCGGCCGGCGCCTGGCTAGGCAGCCGCCTGGCGGAATTCGCACCCTGTGCCGGCCGCCGGGTGGCCGACCTGGGTTGCGGGCGCGGCGCCCTCGGGCTCAGCGCCTGTGCTGCGGGCGCGGCGCAGGTCCTATTCGCCG
>JANPIY010000263.1:0-5294 GCA_031425255.1 Planctomycetota bacterium | reverse complement strand
GCCAGGTCGGGGATGGTCACCGGTACCACCACCGCGCGTGGGTGGTCGACCGCGCCGTCGCCGCCGAGCACCAGCGCGAGTGGGCCGCTGTAGCCCGCCGCGCGTGGCGGCGGCTGGGTTTCCCCTGGGCCCAGCCGTGGGGTGAGCACCGGCAGCCAACCAGCGAGCTCCGCCGCGGCGGCACAGGCGCCATCGCTGGTGAAGCGCTCGACCGGCAGCGCCATCGCGCGGCGGCCCAGCAGGCGCGCGAGCAACGCGGCGGCGGCGCTCCGGCCGCTGTGCGGCGGCCCGCGCAGCACCACCACGCCGGTGCTGCCGGCGAGGATGTGCTCGGCCGCGGCGAGGATGGCGGTGCGCGTCGCCTGCGGCAGCGGCACCTCGTCCTCACCCAGCGGCGTGATGTCGGGCCACGGTGGCGGCGACCCGCCCAGCACCGCCCACAGGCGCGGATCCATCGCCAGCTCGCCGAGCGGCAGCGGTCCGTCACCGCGCAGGGTCAGCACCTGGCCGGCGATCAGCGTCGGCGCCGGTGCGCCCGGCGGGGCATCGCCGAAGAGCTCGCGCAGCAGCGCCCGCACCAGGTGCACGGTCGGGCGCGGCCCGCCGCCACCGGCCTGGAGCTCGCCCACCGCCAGGCAGGCGAGGTGGTCGTGTTCGACCGCCGCCGCCAGCGCCGCGACCCAGGCCGACGGCAGGTCGCCCGCGCGCGCCAATAGCCGGGCGAACAACGGCGAGGCGCCAAGCGCGCCGACCACCCGCGCGCTGAGCACCGGCCAGGGCTCGCCCCAGCGCTCGGCCGGCAGCCGCGCCACCGCCGCGTTGAGCGCCGCACCACCGCTGCCGGTGGCGGCGGCGAAACGTCCCAGTCCGCAGATCGCCCACGAGGTGAACAACGTCGGCGCCGCCAGCGGCGCGACCGCCGACGGCCGTGGCTCCGGCGCGTGGTCATCGGGTCGGCGCTCGACCAGGCGCAGCACCGCGCGATTGCCGCCCTTGCTCATGACGGACTCCCATGGGCGGCGCTTGGCAGCGCCTCGTGGCTGGCGTGGTAGACGATGCGCACCACGCGCCCGAGCGTCGGCATCCAGCCGGGATCGAGATCGAGACCGGCCTGACGCAGGACCAGGCGGACGCTGGCCAGCGGCAGGTGGGCGATGAGATGGGTGGGATCGCTGCGCACGCAGCCGCGGGCGCGGATGAGCTGCGTGTTCCAGCACTCCACGCCATAGAGTGCGCTGGCGGCGTCCTCGAGCGCGTCCACCGCGTGTGCCCGCGCCTCGTCCTGCGCCGGCGTCGATGGCAGGTCGCGCACCTGCGCGTCCAACCAGCCTGCGAGCGCGTCCTCGGCCGGCAGCCCGCGTCGCCGTGCCCAGGCCCGCCACAGATGCAGGTCGGGCGCCGGCGCCAGCACCGCGAGGCGTGGATGGCGGAGCGCGTTCAGCAGGTAGACGATGCCGACATGGTCGGAGGCGATGGTCTGCCAGTCCCACCATGCGCTTTCGACCGCAGCGGTGGCGGCGATCTCGGCGCGCGCCGTTGGCGCCGCGGCGACCGGTGGCGGCTCTCGCGTCGGCGCCACGACCGACGTGGCCGGCGGGACGCCATTTTCCGTGACGAGCGCCGCGACGATGCTCGTCCAGTGCGCCGCGCTGGGCGGCGCCAGCAGGGTGTGTGGCCGGGCCTGACCGCCGAGCAGCACCGCGATCAGGTGCAGGCGCGCATCATCGGGTGCGAGACGGGCGAGCTGCCCCCGCCATGGCGTAAGCAGTGCCGTGGGCCAGGGCGCCGGCGTGGTCTGCCGCTCTCCCGGGGCGGGCCCTGCCGTGGTGCCGGACCGCGCGTGCTCACGCTTTTCCCGCTGCGTGAAGAGCACCGGATGATCGGCGGCGAGCCGGCCGGCGACCACCAGGGCGGAGAGGATGCGCGCCACCGCGCCGTCATCGAGCGCGCGCCACACCGCGTCCAGCGCACGCAGGCCGATCAGCCGGGCGATGATGCGCGGCAGCTCCGCCGGCTCTTCGCACAGCACACTGGCGATGGCCGCGGCGACCCCGCTGCTGGCCAGCGCCGGTTCACCTTCCCACCACCACTCGCGTGCGGCCCGGCCGTCGGCGAGCGCGGCCACCAGTGCCGCGATGCGCTCGCCGTTGCTGGCAAAGCGCACCACCTCGCCCCGACGCAGCCCCGCTTGCAGCGCGGCGACGGCGGCGGCGCCGAGCTGCGCCGGTCCGCTGCCGCCGGATGGCAGGCGCACATGCAGGTGGCGGATGCGCCAGGTCTCGCCGCCGGTGTCGGGCCACGGCGCCTGGTCGAGGGCGCGGGTGATCGCCTGCGCCGACCAGCCGCCGTCCACCGGCAGGCGGGCTTCGAGGTGGTGCACGCGCACCCCGTCGGCGTGGCGGGTGGCGCTCATGCGCGTCCGCTCACCGCATAGGTCGCATCGATGGTCAGCCCGCGTGGGACGTCGATGACCTCCGCCACCGCGCCCAAGGCGTCGTGGTCGGCGATGCGCAGGCGGCCGATCGCCTGCCGTTGCGGATTCAGCAGCTCGAGCACGGCGCCCGCCGGAGCCGCGCGGTCGAGGTCGAGGCGCAGGCGCAGGCCGGGCACGGCCACCAGCGTGCCGACCACCCGCCCGGTGATGAGTGTGCGCGCGTCGCCGTGCGCGACGTCGATCACCACCGCGCGCAGCAGCGTGCGCAGCGCGGTGCGGCCGGCGGTAGAGGCGTGCGGTGCGAGCTGGCGGTTGAGCCAGGCCACCAGCTCGACCACCGTGCGCGTGGTCGCGCGCGCGGCCTCCTCAGCGTCGCCGATGCCCGGCCAGGCGCTGGCGTCCTCGGTGCGTAGACGGTTGTCGTCGGCGGCGCTGGCCCAGGCCAGGCGCACGCTCGGCGGCAGGGTCGCCGCCTGCGCATGCAGGCAGCCGACCGCCTGTTCGAGGTCATCGCGCAACTGGTCAAGCCGGCGGCGCGCCGGTCCGCTCGGCAGCACCAGCGCATCGGCGATGCCGAGCTGCTGTGCAGCCGCCACCTGCATGCCGGCCAGTCCGACGCTTGGCAGCGCGGTGATCATCAGCGGCAGGGTCGTCAGCACGCGCTGCAGCGGCAGCAGGCGGGTGCTGGTGGCGGCCGTCATCACCGGGGCCGCCTGGCGGATCTGTTTGCGCTGCAGCGCCAGCGTCAGCTGCGGCGGCTGCGCCAGCACCAACGGCGTGCGCGCCAGCACCGCCCAGTCGCTCATCGGCAACTCCCACAGCGCGTCGAGGAACGGTGCCAGCGCCGGCGGCGGCTGGTGGTCGCCGCTGCAGCCGGGCACCACGTCGCCGGCCTCGAACCAGCGCAGCGGCAGCGGATCGCTCGGCGCCAGCGCGGCCTCGGCGCTGGCCACGCGCACATAGGCCAGGCCATGCGGGTGCGCGAGGATGCGCGCGCGCGTGAGCACCAGCCGCTCGACCCGGCTCCAGTCCTCGGCCAGCAGGCGGCGTGCCAGGCGCAGGTCCTCGTCCGCTTCCAGGCGCGCCCGGTCGAGGCTGGGCAGCGCATTGCGCTGGGTGCTCTCCGCCTGGCGCACCTCGTCGAGCCGGCGCGCCAGCGCAGCACGGCCGGCGACCAGCGTGCGCAGTTCACGTTCGCGCCCGCGGTGCGCGTTCTCGGTCGCGGCGATGTTGTCGATCAGGTGGCGGCTGAGGCGGATCAGCTTCTCGTAGTCGGCCGGCGCCTTGGGGTCATCGGTGCGCAGGTCCTCGGGGACCTCCTTCATGACTTCGCGGATCCACGGCAGGCGCTTGCCGGTCTCCTCCAGCACGCCGTCGATGTGCGCGACGATGGAGGCGCGGTGGTAGACCTCGGGGGTGACCTGCTTGAGGGTGGCCAGCGACGGCGCCTCGATGGTGAAGCGGTCGGCACTCAGCGCGCGCCGCTCGGCGGTGCGCCGCACGTCTTTGTTGCCGCCGCGTTCGAGCAGCGCGGCGATCAGCGGCGAGGTCTCGCGCTCGGGCAGCTCCACGTTGACCGGGGCCGCGGCCGGCGCGGCGCCGACGTTGGCCTGCCTGGGCGCGCTCGCCTCGATGAATGGTGTCCAGCGCAGGACCTGGAGTCCGCTGCCATCGTTGGCGGTGCCGCCGGCGAGGGCGCTGAGGTTGGTCGCATGCAGGTCGAGCTGGTTGCGTTGGATGAGCACCACGTCGGCGGCCTGGTCGAGGTCGGCGCGCCGACGCGCGATGTCGTCGTCGCGCTGGTCGAGGATGCGTTCAAGCAGCACGCGCTGCACCGCACTGCCCAGGCCGCTGGGGACCGGGTGCGGCAACGGTTCGTTGTCGAGGCCAAAATTTTCCCAGTCGCGCCACGGCTCGGGCAGGTCGCGGCCACCACGTCGCCGCATCTCCGCCGCCACCAGCTCGGCGACCAGTGCCCGCGGCGTCGCCGGCTGTGCCTGCGTCAGCGGCGCCAGGACGGTGACCTCGGCGGCATTCAGCGACAACGCGGCCTCGGCGGCGGTCAACGTCGCCCCAGGGATGACGCCGCTCCAGCGCACCGGCAGCGTATCGGCGCTGCCGAGCGCCTGACGTGCGACTTCCCACGAACGCCAGGCGTTCGCGGCGACGCGCCACAGCCGCTCGAGGTCACCGATCAGCGCGCTCGACGGTTCGGGATGGTCGAGCAGGTCCGGGCGCCAATCGCGATCGGGCACCGCCAGCAGCAGGCGCACGCGCTCATCGCCATCCAGGCGCAGCGGCGCGCGGCGCACGTGCGCGGCGATGCGACTGCGCAGCTGGTTGACCGGGATGCACACCAGATCGGCGCTGATGCGGTCGACACCGAGGAAACGCCAGGGCGTGACCGGCGCCGGCGGCGGCTGCGGCGCGCCCGGCCCCGGACGCAGCGCAGCGAGCAGCGCCGGCCATTGCGGCAGGAAGGTGGCGAGCGGTAGTTCGCCGGCCGCCGGCAGGGTGGTCGAAAGCGCCGCCAGCGCGCTCTCGATACGGCGCACCCAGGCCGCCTGGTCCTCGCCCGCATCGCGCGGCACGCGCGTCAGCACCTCGGGCCACGCCGCGCTCCACGCGTCCAGCAGGGCGACCTGGCCACGAGGGTCGTCACGTAGGCGACGCACGCCGGCCATGCTGGTCCAGCGCGGTTGGCGACCCTGGATGCCGATCGCCGCCAGCGCCACGCCATCGACCGGCGCGACCTCGCTCGGCGCATCCTCCGGGGTTCCCGGGTCGCGCGTCGGCAGGGCCTGGCCGACGAAGGCCGCGGCCACCGCCAGGCCGCCCTGGATGGCATCCGCCGGCAGCG
>JANPIY010000262.1:0-2124 GCA_031425255.1 Planctomycetota bacterium | reverse complement strand
TGTCCGTGCCGCCGAACTCTTTGATGAGTTCCGCTTTGCGCTCTTTGCTGATGGTGGTCGTGGTGGTCATACGCGTGCCCTTCTGCCCTCGTGGAGCAGGGTAGGTGAAAAGACCCGGGACGGCGTTCGCGTGATCGCTCGCCCGCGTCGTGGAGGGCGGGAAGCTAGCGGCCTTGGCTGCGGGGGCAAGGACTCGGAGAGCCGGAGGAGGCCGGGCAGCCAGGGCGCAAATTGCAGTCACTCCCCGACTTCCGCCGGCGCATGGACTGCGGCCGGAGACCCTGCACCGGTCCGCTCTGGAATCCGCGATCCTGGCTGGGCAGGTCGCAGGCGGACCGGGAGCCGGATCTCCACGTGGGGGCGAAACACCAGCGACCGCGTGCCAGGTGGGGTTCCGAAGACCCGGGAACGCTCGCGCATCCGCGTGGCATCACCGAAGTCCGGCAGGGGTGAATCAGGACGGACACTGAGACGGAAACGATCGTCAGCCAACCGCTCATAGGCCAGGTGCAGGTCATCGCCGCCGGGCGACAGGAGGTCCGTGCCGCCGAGGAAGCCAGCCAAGGCGTCCTGATCGGCCGGCAGACCGGCGCTGGCGCTCTGGGCAAGGATGCGCACGGCGATGCGGGACATGCGATGGCCGGCATCGGCATCCAGGGCGACATGAGCCGACGATAGGAGATTGCGGAGCGAGGTCTCGCCCGGGCCCCACCAGCGCTCCGATAAAGCGGCGATCTCGGGCAGGGGGCCCAGTGACTCCCGGCGCAGACGGGCGCTGACCGCGGCTTCGAATGCCGCGATGATGGCGGCGTCATGATGGGCGGTGCTCCAGTACCACGGGCCTGTGCTGAGCTGGCGCGGCTCCCATCCAGAGGAGGAGGAGAGGCTGGAGAAGGGGGCCGTCACATCGATGATCCGCTCGTTGACGCAGCTCTCGAGCAGGGTCATGCCATCCACCCAGCGGACCTCGGCATCGGCGAACCAGGCATGCTCGCCCGCGAAGCCGGCGGCCACGGCCAGGGTGAGGTCACCCTCCTCGGCGAGCCAACGCTCCCGGCTGGCAGTGGGAAGCCGATTCATCAGCGCCTGGTGCACGTAGGTCTCATCGCGCAGCGCGGCGAAGGCGATGAGGATCATGGCATCGATCAGGCATCCCGGACGCCGCAGCGCGGTGTGGATCCGGTCAAGGTCGCCGAGGGCCTGCTCGGGCGTGACGGCGGTCGCAGCTTCGTGCTGCAGCCAGGTGCCCAGTGCACGCACGGTCATCAGATTCGTATGAATCATGCTGTCGCTGAACGGCGTCGCTGATTTCCAGGTGGCGAAGTCCTGGGCGATCCAGCCCAGAGATCCGAGGATCAGCCGATCTTTGCGCAGCAGCACGCGGGCCGGCTCCATCTCCAGGCGCCGCTCTGCGAGCGCTTGCAGCAGCGGCGGCGGCGCGGGCCCCTCGCCCATTAGGAGGTCCAGCCACGCCGCGTCGTCGGAGCGCTTGCCGGTCCACACCGGGTAGTCCGGGCAATGTTTGGCCCAACGCTCCCATGCCTCTTGCACGGCGACGTCGACAGTGGGCGCGGCGGCGACGAAGCGATCGAGGGTGGCGATGCGCCCCTGGCTCTCCAACTCGCGGACCACTCGTTGATAGTCGCTACGTCCCAGCGAACGCAGGGCCAGCAGGACGGCGAGCACCAGTGCGAGCGTGAAACCGGCGCCCAGCAGGACCCAATGCCACCAGCGCAGGTGCAAGCGGAGGGGAAGCGGCATGGCCGCGAGCATGGCCGCTGGTGATCGTGTGCCAATCGGCTCCACCGACCCTTGTTCCGGGCCTTGCGCCCCTACAAGCCCTGGCATGTACGACACCACCAGATCCCTTCCGCCCGTGCTGCCGAGCGCCATCCCGCCGCTGACGGTGGGAAAGTACACCTTCAGGAGCCGTCTGCTGGTGGGCACTGGGAAATATCCCGACATGACCTCGATGCAGGTCGCGCTCAGGGAATCCGGCTGCGACGTGGTGACGGTAGCGGTGCGCCGCGCGCAGCTGAGCGAACGCGGCACCGGCACCAGCCTGCTCGACTGGATCGGACCCGAGTACCAATTGCTGCCCAACACCGCCGGTTGCTTCACCGC
>JANPIY010000261.1:0-5112 GCA_031425255.1 Planctomycetota bacterium | reverse complement strand
CGCCGACCGCCACGCGGGTGATCTTCCTCAGCATGGCCGGCGCACCGTCGCAGATCGATCTCTTCGACGACAAGCCGAAGCTGCGCGAGCTGAACGGTCAGGACATCCCGGAGTCGTACACCAAGGGCGAGCGTTTCGCGTTCATCAAGGGCACGCCGAAGATGCTTGGCTCACCCTACACCTTCGCCCGTCACGGTAAGTGTGGCGCGGAGCTCTCGCAGCTGCTGCCCCATCTGGGGAAGGTGGTCGACGACATCGCGCTGGTGCGCAGCCTCTACACCGAGCAGTTCAACCACGCACCGGCACAGGTGTTCATGAATACCGGCTCGGCGCTGTTCGGCCGGCCTAGCGCCGGCTCGTGGGTGACCTATGGCCTCGGCAGCGTGAACCAGGATCTCCCAGGGTACGTCGTGCTGCTGTCGGGAGAGAACGCGCCCGATGGAGGAAAATCATGCTGGGGGAACGGCTTCCTGCCGAGCTACTACCAGGGCGTGGAATTCCGCAATTCCGGTGAGCCGGTGCTATCGCTGCGCGATCCCCCGGGAATGAACCGTGATGACCGCCGCGCCACCCTCGATGCCATGGGCATGCTCAATCGTCGTCATCTGGACGCGCTGGGCGATCCGGAGATCGCCACCCGCATCGCCGCCTATGAGCTCGCCTTCCGCATGCAGGCGAGCGTGCCGGAGCTGACCGACATCCGTTCAGAGCCGAAAGAAGTGCATGCCCTCTACGGTACCGAGCCGGGCAAGGCCAGCTTCGCCAACAACTGCCTGCTCGCCCGTCGGCTGGTGGAGCGCGGCACGCGCTTCGTCCATCTCTACCACCGCGGCTGGGACCACCACGGCACCAATCCCGGCGACAGCATCACCGACCGCCTGCCCAAGCTCTGTCAGGAAGTCGACCAGGGCGCGGCGGCGCTGATCACGGATCTGAAGCGGCGCGGGCTGCTCGACAGCACGCTGGTGGTCTGGGCCGGAGAATTCGGCCGCACGCCGATGAACGAGGCACGCGGCGGCTCGAAGTTTCTCGGCCGCGACCATCATCCGCACGCCTTCACCGTGTGGATGGCCGGCGGTGGGATCAAAGGCGGCATCACGCTCGGCCAGACCGACGAACTCGGCTATCGCCCGATCGCCGACCCGGTGCACGTGCACGACCTCAACGCCACCATCCTGCATTGCCTGGGCATGGATCACGAACGCCTGACCTACCGTTTCCAGGGGCGCGATTATCGGCTGACCGATGTCGAAGGACACGTGGTGAAGAAGCTGCTGGTGTGAACTGAAAAAGTGAGGCTAGGTGCGAAGTGCGTCTGTCTTTCAACCTCGCACTTCGCACCCCGCACTTCGCACTGCTCGCTGTGAATCGAACCTCTTCAACCAGCCGCACGGCTCACTGGATCGGCATGGGCGATGATGGCGAGGGCGCGGCCAGAGCCGACTCGAGTGCGCTGAGCACCGGCGGTGCATCCGGTTCGGTGCTGGGGCCAAAACGGTCGATGACCTTGCCGTCGCGGCCGATGAGGAACTTGGTGAAATTCCAACGGATCGCCCCCGGCTTGCTGCTCTCGCTGGTGAGGTGCCGATAGAGCGGGCTCTGCTCGTCGCCGGTGACCGCGGCCTTGGCCATCATCGGGAAGGTCACGCCGTACGTGGTCGAGCAGAACTGCGCGATCTCGGCGTTGTCGCCGGGTTCCTGCCACAGGAAATCGTTGGCCGGTACCCCGATCACCACTAGGCCACGCGCGCGGTAACGTTCATAGAGTGCCTGCAGCGCAGCGTATTGGCCGGAGAAGCCGCACTTCGAGGCGACGTTGACCAGCAGCAGGACCTGGCCGGCATGCTGCTGGAGGGGATAGGGTTTGCCCTGGATGTCATCGAGGGTGAGTTCGAACACCGAAGCGGCCACGGGCTGGTGCGGACGGTCGGCTTGGTGTTCTGCTCGCGAGGCGCAGGCGGTGATCACCACCACCACCAACGCGGCGATCGCACTCAAAAACATCCAGGAAGGTCTGATAGGGAGGCGCATGGCGGGGCACGATGAGACCAGGGCTCCTGGAAGCCACATCTGGTGAAGGTCATCTGCACAGGTCGGTCAGTCCTGGGGTCCGTGACCCCTCAGATGACCGCGTTCATTTCGGCGTCTCGACCGCGGGCGGCGCCTCCACCGGTGCGGGCTTTTCTGCAGCCGCTTTCGCCGCAGCGGCAACGTCGGCGGCAGCCTTGGCGGCGGCCTCTTCGGCAGCCTTGAGCTTGGTCTCGAGCTCGGCGGCCTTGGCTTCCGACACCTTGCGCGCAGCGATCTCCTCGGCCTGTTTCTGGGCCGCGAGGTCGGCGGCTTCCTTGGCCAGCTTGGCGTCCTCCTCGGCCTTGCCCAACTTGTCGTTGGCCTTCTTCAATTCGTCCTTGGTTTCCGCGAGTTCGCTACGCACAGTCAACTGATCGTCCATGCCGTCCATCTTCTCCATCATCTTCCAGCCGAAGAACCCGCCGCCGCCGAGGATGGCGAGGCCGAACACCACCACCACGATCAGCAGGGCATTCGAGGCTTTCGCAGGAGCACGTTCGGGCATGGCGGCGGGCGCTTCCTGACGCGGAACTGGTTTGCTGGTGCGCTCGGTCTTCGCTGCCGTCGTCGTTGGCTTGGGGAATATCGGCGGCTTCCCTGGCGCCTTGGCAGCGGCCTTGGGCGGCACCGGGTCGGCCGGCGCGCCGTCATCCATGGCGAACGACATCGCTGGCGGCAGCGATGGAGCCGGCGGCAGCGATGGAGCCGACGCCGGCGGTGGTGTCGGGAGCGGGGTGGTGGTCTTGGCCGCACCGACCACCGGCAGGCGATCGCTGCCGCGCCGTACGACCTTGCCCACGGGCTTGGGGTCTTCTTCCGCCGGCTCATCGAAACGCAGAAGGTCGTCGATGGTGGCCTCGGCGGCGGCCGTGCCGGCCGGATGCGCTACCGGCACCGCTGGCGGCGGCGTGGTGAAGGTCGCCTGCGGCTTCGCCGTCGGCGGGCCAGGCCGCGCTCCCGGTGTTGCGGACCTGGCCACCGCTGCCGGCTTGGCCACGGCGGGTTCATCGCTGATTACCGGCAGACCCTGCGCTGGCGTATGGGTCGGAGTGGCGATGGCGTCGGGCGAGCCCGCGGCCTCAGCTGTCTGCACCACCTGGATGATCTGGGTGTTGCCGGTGGCATTGGGTGAGAGCTGACCGCTGCGCAGGACCAGCTGCACCGCGTTGCAACCAGGGCAGTGGATGTTCTCACCGGCATAACTCGACGGGATGCGCGCCTTGAAACCGCAAGCCGAACAGGTGAAGCGGACCTTGTCGCCACCACCGGCGGCGGCGGTGGGTGGTGCTGGCTTGCTCGCGGACGGTGCCGCCTTGGAGGTGGGAGTCTTGATCGCGGGATCGCTGGCGGCGCTGGAGACCTGCGGATTGGCGAGCTTGGCGCCATCGTCCGCGGTCTTCATCTTGCTGATCGACACGGTGTCGCCGGTGGACGGACCTTCCTGATCCTCGGGGGTGGCGATCTGCACCGTGTCACATTTCGGACAGGTGACCGCGAGCCCCATGTACTGCGACGGGATGCGCGCGCGGTAGCCGCAACCAACGCAGATGAAGCGAGGATCGCCGGCGGGCGTGGCCTCGGCCGTCGCGCTGGCGTGGCGTTCGAGCGCCACCGGATCTTTCGGCTGCGGTTCACCAGCGACCACTTGCGGCGCATGGCACCCAGGGCAGCGGATGGCCTTGCCGACATAATGTTTGGCGAGCTGGGCCTCGAAATTGCACAGCGAGCAGATGAACAGCACGTTGCCGGGACGGATGGTGGTCTTGTGTCCGGCGGTGGGGATCTTGCTGAGCTGGACGGTGTTGCCGGTGGTGCCACCGGTGGCATCGGCATTGGCGATCTGCGCCGTGTCGCAACTGGGGCACCGCACCGCCATGCCGGCGTACTGCGCGGGGATGCGGGCGCGATATTGGCAGGAACCGCACACGAAAAGAATCTTCTCCGCATCCGCCAGGGGCTGGGTCGCCGGCTTGGCGGTGGCGGGCCTGGCTACCGTGGGCGCGGCTGGGGTGGCGACCGCGAGGCGGTCGGATCCGGATCCGCCCTCCTTGCCGACGATCACGTGATCACGTTTACAACTCGGGCATGCGACGGACTTGCCGCCGTGCACCAGGGGGTAACGGGAGCGGTGCCCGCAATCGGGGCAGGCGAAGTCGATTCCGTCGAGCAGATCCATAGGACGGGCGACTATGGTGGGCTCAAACGCCTTGTCAGCCTTGACCTGTCGCAGGGCAAGCGCGCTGGGATGCTCACCCGGGGGCGCCGTCCCGGGGATCCGGCCGTCGCCGGACGGCGACCGGCCTGTTGCGGGGGTCGACAACTGCGACGTGGTCCGAGAAACCGCGTCGGAGCTCGCTTTTCAGCGCCGCCGGCAGCGCGTTCCACGGGCATCCCAGGAGGGCCCCCTGCAGGGCATACGCTCCGACCACGCTGATGGGGTGACCCAAGGCACGGATGGCGCAACAGGCCGGGATCACCCCTACCCGTTCCAGATCGGCCCGGGTGCGGATGCCGACCGCATCCAACCAGCGGGTGGTCGCCGGCCCCAGGTTGGGCAGGTCGGCGAGCCGCACCCGGGGCTTCATGCGATGCGGGCGATGAGATCGCGAGCGCACCAGGCGATCAGGTCCTCGTGCCGCTGGTCGGTCAGGCGGTGATCGCCATCGACCAGGTGGAACTCGATGTTGGCGTCCTGGTCGGCGTAGCGTCGGCTCTGCTGCCAGTCGACGGTGTCGTCGCGGCGGCCGTGGACGATCACTACCGGAATCTCGGGCGCGAGCGGGAAACCGGGGAGGCGTTCGGCACTTTCCAGGAAGGCGACGCCCAAGGGCTGTTCGCGCTCACTGGCGTAATGGAAGAATGAACGTTGTCCGCTGCGCCGCCACTCGGCGACGCCGACGCTCCCGAGTTTCTCGGCCCAGCGTTCACCGAAGCCGAAGGCGGGAGCGATCAGCAGCAACCCGCTGGCGCGAGGGATCCGGCCGGCAGCCGCCAACAGCGCTGCGGTGTAGCCGCCGAGGCTCGACCCGATCACCAGGACCG
>JANPIY010000260.1:0-2832 GCA_031425255.1 Planctomycetota bacterium | reverse complement strand
TGGCTGCGCCAGCGTGTTTTGCTGCGCAAAACCAAGCCTGGTCCCCGCTCGGGCGCGCAGGCGCCCTCGGGGGATCGTTGTTCGCGGGCTCTGCCCGCTACGCCCGCCAGGGGCTCGGCCGCCCCTGGACCCGCACTGGATCGCATCTCATCAAAACGGTTTATCGTGGCGGGACTCGGCTCGCAGAGCCTGCGTCACCCATGCCGGTTGGACATGACCGCAGCGCAACCGACGTGGGGCGTTGTGCCTGGATCCGTGCAGCCAATCATGCCGGACCTTCCAGGAGCGCCCATGACCCAGCCCGGTCCGCCCAAAACCACCGAGATCGCGCACCCCGATCCGGCGGTGGAGAATGCCCAGCTCATCTTCCGTGAAGTGTGGGCCCATCTCGAGTCGAGCGTCGGTCACCGGAATCTGCGTTTTCCCAAGGAGATCATCTGGCTGAACGGTGCCCCAGGGTCCGGCAAGGGCACCAATACGCCCTTCATCCTGCGCGAGCGCTCCATCACCGCCCAGCCGATCGTGACCAGCGAGCTGCTGAACACTCCGGAAGCCCAGCGCATCAAGGATGCCGGCAACCTGATCTCTGATCCGATGGTGGTGAAACTGCTGTTCGCCCAGCTGCTCGACCATCAGTACCTCAACGGCGTCATCGTCGACGGCTTCCCCCGCACCCGCGTCCAGGGCGAGTGCCTGAAGCTGCTCTATCAGAAGATGTTCGAGTTGCGTAAGGAGTTCCTCGGCACGCCCCTCGCCCAGCACTTCCCGCAGCCGGTATTCCGCATCACGGTGCTTTATGTCGAGGAACGCGAATCGGTCGAACGCCAGCTCAAGCGCGGACGCCAGATCATCGCCCACAACCAACGGGTGCGCGATACCGGCGTCGGCGAACTGCTCGAGGAACGTGCCACCGACACCAATGACGAGGCCTGCCGCAAACGTTACCGCATCTTCAAGGAACAGACCCTCGAAGCCCTGCAGTCGCTGAAAAAGACCTTCCACTACCATCTGATCAACGCCCAGGCCGACATCTCCAAGGTCGAGCAGAACATCATCCATGAGTTCCAGTATCAGAGCTCGTTGGAGATGGACGACGACACCCTCGACTCGCTGAACCACATCCCGCTGGCCAACGACATCGTCATCAATGCGCGCCAGAATCTGGTGCGCCGTCTCGACAGTTACCAGCGCGACCACACCGCGCTGTTCAAGCAGATGATCTACGTGCTCGAACACGAGTTCATGCCGGTCATCACCCTGCACTCGATCAGCGGGCGCGCCGAGATCATCAGCGAGAACCCGGTCTTCGCCCATCAGATGGCGCTGCACATGCTGATGGACGTCTTCAACGAACGCGGCTACTTCGCGGTCGGGCACACCGAGACCAAGGACATCCCGGCGCGCATGGACCTCGCCACCGGCGAGATCACCTGCCGCAAGAAACCGGTCTACCGCTTCTCGATCCGCTTCCAGGGCTCGGTCATCCGCCGCGGGACCTGAACACGACCATCACAGAGAGATCCGCATGCGCTGTACGACCTGGAACGTCAATGGCATCCGCTCGGTGGCCAAGAAGAGCATCATCCCCTGGGAGGTTCTCGCCGACAGCGAGGTGATCTGCCTGCAGGAGACCAAGGCCAAACCCGATCAGCTGGAGGCAACCCTGCGCGAGCCTGCCGGCTGGCATTCCTTCTGGCATTCTGCGGACAAGCCCGGCTACAGCAGCGTGGCGATCATCAGCAAGGTCAAGCCCGACGAGGTGGTGGCGGGGCTCGGCGATGCGCAGTTCGACAGCGAAGGGCGCGTGCTGGCCGCGCGCTTCGGTACTCTGGTGGTGCTCAGCGCCTACTTTCCCAACAGCCGCGACGGCGGCGTGCGCCTGGGCTACAAGCTGGCGTTCTGCACGCTGATGGAGAGTTGCCTGGCCGGCTGGCGCGCCAAGGGCTGCGAAGTCCTGCTGATGGGCGACTACAACATCGCGCACCATCCGATCGACCTCGCGCGGCCGAAGGAGAACGTCAAGAACGCCGGCTTCCTGCCGGAGGAACGCGAGTGGATGACGCGTTTCCTAGGGCTCGGCTACCACGACGTTTACCGCGAGCGCAACGCCGACGTGGTCGGCGCCTACACCTGGTGGACCAACTGGGGCGGCGCGCGTCAGCGCAATGTGGGTTGGCGCATCGACTACGGTTGCACTTCACCTGGGCTGGTCAGCCGCGTCACCGAGACCAGCATCCAGTCACGCATCCTCGGCAGCGATCATTGTCCGGTGACGGTGGCGCTGAGCTGAAGGATAGGAAAGACAACTCTGACTGCAGAACAGCAGAGCTTGGATGCTCACCTCAGAAGACGCTCCCCGGAATGCCGCGGGGCCATAAAACGAAACCCGCTCGGGTAGCCGAGCGGGTTCCTGAAACGAAGCGAATCCGTCCGGCCTGCATGGCAGGCCGGTGTCCTCAATGCGCCATCGCGGATTTGCCGCCACCCTTGCCCTTGTGGGCGAGGTAGGGCGCGTCGGGCTTGGCGTTCTCACCGTACTTGCCGGCGGCGTAGTCGGCGGCCATCTTGGCCAAGCTGATGATCGGCACGCCTGCGGCATGGCCGGCCTGACCGAACTGCTTCATGCGCTCCTCGACGATGACCTGCATCGCGGCGCGGGCCGGGGTCAGGTAGTAGCGCGGATCGAATTCTTCCGGCTTGGCGATCATGCTCTTGCGGATCGAGGCGGTGATCGCCAAGCGGTTGTCGGTGTCGACGTTGATCTTGCGTACGCCGGCCTTGATGCCGCGCTGGATCTCGGCGACGGGCACGCCGTAGGTCTCTTTGATCTTG
>JANPIY010000259.1:0-4238 GCA_031425255.1 Planctomycetota bacterium | reverse complement strand
CCCCGCCCCGCCCCCCGCCCCTTCGCCCGGTGGGGGCCGCAGACCCGCCGACCCGCTGCGGTTAAAACCCCCTCTCCCTTTCTTTCTCTGCGTCTCGGCGTCTCTGCGGCCAGCCGTTCTCCAAGTGAGCCCGTGAGCGGACCATGTGCTTACAGTTCCCCAACCCATTCATCTCGCCGAGGAAGCTCTTTTGTTGGCGCATCATCACCGCCTTCACGCCATCGGCCGACGATGGCCATACCACCATTCGCCCAGCGCCACGACCAGACCCACCACGGCGAGCAGGTACCATAGTCCGTATTCGCTCGGCGCACTGGCGGTCGCCGTCACCGCGACGTCGCGCACCTGGACCTGCGCCACGGTGTCGAGGCGGGTCTCACGGCGATCGAGCAGGCTGGCGCCGAGCGCCGGCCCAGCTCCGCGCACGCGGTAGAAACCCGCCTGCGTGGCGATGACGCCACGCACCAGTCCGCTGGAGTCGGCCAGCATCGGCGTGACCTGGCCAGTGGGATGTTGCACTTCGACCTTCGCCCCCGGGGTCGCGCCGAGCGCCGGCAGCATGCCGGTGCGTGCCCCGGCGACCTCGTCCTGGCCCCCCGCGCGCAGCGCCAGTCCGACCAGGTTGGCGGCCAGCACCGGGAAGCCGAGGCGGAACGGCAGGGTCGACTGGTCGCTATGGAACAACAGGTGGTAATCCGTGCCGGTCCCGCGCCTGCGGCTCAGCAGCAGCGGGCCACGGTCGCCGTGCACCAGCACCGAGAAGCCGCGGCTTTCGAGGTCCTTCTCGCCGGCGCCCGCAGCCCAGGCCAGGCGCTGGGTGATGAGCAGGTCGCTGATGGTCACATGCGCCAGCAACGCCTCGCTGCGCTGGTAGTCGACCACCGTGCTGCCGCCCTCGGCCTGCAGCATCACATCGGCGGCGAGCTCGGGCGGCATCACCCCGACACTCAGGCGCACCAGCGCCGGGCGGCTGAGCTCGGCCACCTGATCGCTGACCAGCAGATCGACCGCGCTGGCCGCATCATCGACCAGCTGCACGTCCGCCTGCGCCCCCAGGGCACGTCGCCAGGTCGCGAGCGTCGGCGCCACCGCCACGCGCACCGCGCGCAGCGCCGGCAGCGCCAGATAGGCGCGATCGTCGCTCGTCAGCGCGTCGAAGCCGTCGGGCAGCAGGTGGAATTCGAGTTCCATCGCCGCGCCGCCATCGACGCGGAAGGCCAGGCGTTCCAGTCCGCCAGCGCCCGGCGACACCACGCGGCTGGCCAGCACCTCGCCGCCGACGCGCAATTCGATGGTGGCACTGCCGCTGGCCGCCGCCGAGGCCTCGACCGCGGTGAAGACCTCCCAGCGTCCATCACCGCGACGCTGGGCGCTGCAGGCGGTGAGGCCGAGATTGGCGCCGCCCGCAGGCACACGCAGGTAGTCGAGCTGGAAGGCGAGATCGGCGTCGACGTTCTCCGGAAGGTTGCCATCGCTGACCAGGAGCGCGCGGGTAAAGGGCGTCGCCCGGCCCATGGCCTGCGCCAGCTGCAAGGCGGCGGCGGGATCGGCCGATACCTGGTCGACCACCAGCGTGCGCAGCGCCTGCGCCAGTTCGCGGCGGTCATCGCTGAAGCCGGTCAGCCGACGCGCATCCTGGCCCATGGCGATCAGACTGAGCTGCTGCCCAGGGCCGAGGCCGTCGATCAGTTCCTGGACCTTGATCTTGGCCTCGTCGAGGCGGGTCGCGCCACCGGCGGCGACGCGGGCGTCCATGCTGGCGCTGACATCGATGAGCACCGGCAGACGATCGAGGCGCTCCGCTGGTCCGTGCAGGAAGGGCTGCATCGCCGCGAGCACCAGCAGGGCCAGCACCAGCAGCTGGAGCCACAGCAGCAGATGGCGACGGAAACGCTGGAAGGGGGCGTTGACGCGCTGGTCGTTCAGCACCTGGCGCCACAACAGCAACGACGGCTGTTCCAGGCGCGGCCGCGTGAGCTTGAGGAAATACACCGCGACCAACGGCAGGGCGAGTGCCGCCAGCCAGGCGGCGGTGACGGCATGGAAGCCGAGCAGGTTCATGCCAGCCAGCCCGCTCGGCGCAGCATGCCGATCACGTTCCTGGGTTCGTCGGCCGAGCTGAGCGGGAGGAAACGTCCGCTGCGCGCCGAGCACCACTGCGCGAGCTGCTGCTGGTAACGCAGGCGATGATCCTGGTAGAGCGTCAGCAGGTCGCCGGCCGCCGAGACATCGAGCACGCCGGCGTTTTCACAGTCGACCAGGCGCAGATCACCCGTGACGTCGGGATCGATCTCGGTCGGACCCAGGAGCTGCAGGCACGCCGGTTCCAGGCCGGCGGCCGCCAGCAGATTGAGGCTGCGTTTGAGATCGCCCTCGGTGAGGAAGTCCGACAGCACCACCACCAGTCCACGACCGCGATGGCGTGCCATGACATTCGCGAGTCCTTGCTCGAGCGGTTGGGTGCCGCTGGCCGCGGTGATGCCCTCAATGGCGGTGAAGGCGCGGCGCAGGCTCGCGCGCCCGCGCACCGGCGGCAGGCGGCAGGCCTCGCCGGCGCCGCCGCTGGTCCACACGCTGACGCGATCGTTGCCGTGCAGGCCGGTGACCGCCAGCGCCGCCGCCAGCTCTTTCGCGCGCGCGAACTTGCCCTCGAAGGCCATCGAGCGGCTGGCGTCGATGACGATCACCAGATGGCGTTCCTCCTCGCGGCGGAAGAGCTTGAGGTAGGGGCGTTCCAGGCGCGAGAAGATGTTCCAGTCAACGAAGCGCAGGTCGTCCCCAGGGGTGTAGTCGCGGTAGTCGGCGAAGTCGGTGCTCGCCCCGCCGCGTCCGGCGAGGTGGTCGCCACGCCCACGACTGGTCGCCTTGCGCAGTGACTGCAGCCGCAGCCGTTCCAGCAATGCGATCAACGAGTTCTCCAGCAGCGGGGTCAACCGTGCGCCGGCCGCCGAGGTGCCTGCGACGACGTTCATGTCGCGCCCGCTTCCGGCAGCTCGGCGAGGATCTCCTGCAGCAGGGCCGCCACGGTGATGCCTTCGGCCTGACCATCGTAGTTGAGGATCACACGATGCTGCAGCACCTCGGCGGCGAAGTGGCGCACGTCGGCGCACGACAGATGCGCATGGCCCTGCATCAGCGCGCGCACCCGGCCGGCGCGCACCAGGGCCTGCGCCGCGCGCGGCGAGGCGCCCCAACGCACGAAGCGCCGGACCTTCTCAGGAGCCACGCCGCCATTTGAATGGGTGGCCATGACCATGCCGACGGCGTAGTCGCGCACGCCATCAGCGACCACCACGTTGTCGAGCACGCGGCGCAGCTGGAGGATGCGTTCGCCATCCATCACCTTGCCGATCTCGACGCTCGCCTTGAGGATGGTGCGGCTGACCACTTCGTTGAGTTCGGTGCGGGTCGGGAAGGGCACTTCGAACTTGAACAGGAAGCGGTCGAGCTGGGCCTCGGGCAGCGGATAGGTGCCTTCCTGCTCCAGCGGATTCTGCGTCGCCAGGACGATGAAGGGCTGGACCAGGTGGTGGGTGGTGCCACCGGTGGTGACCGAACCCTCCTGCATGGTCTCGAGCAGCGCGGACTGGGTCTTGGGCGTGGCGCGATTGATCTCGTCGGCGAGCAGCAGCTGGGTGAAGATCGGCCCGCGGCGAAACTCCAGGTGATACCCGCCGCTGGCGGTGCTGCTCATCATGGTGGTGCCGACGATATCGGCCGGCATCAGGTCGGGCGTGAACTGGATGCGCTTGAACTCCAGGTCGAGCGCGCGCGACAGCGCCTTGACCAGCTCGGTCTTGCCCAGCCCAGGGACGCCTTCGAGCAGCACATGGCCTCCACACAGCAGCGCCGTGAGCACGCCATCCACCACCCGTTCCTGGCCGACGATGACCTTGCCGATCTCGGCGCGCGCTTTGGCGATCTCCCCGCGGAAGTGGGCGATCTCGGCTTCGATCTGGGCGACATCAGTCATGGGAAGGCTCCGCGGGAACGATGGGTGCTAAGGTAAATGAATCTAGGCATCTCGTCTTGCACGCGTCCGATTTCTGGAGCGACCGCAGAGGCGGATGACCGACAGCAAACGGGGATGAAGAGGATGGAAGGGATGGCTGAACAGATGACGACGTCGGTTTACGCGGCCGAGCGGTGCATGAAAACAAACAGCCAGGACCGTCTTGGCGAGGGTGGTGACAGCCCGACCTATCTATCAGGAGTGTGGTCATCGGATTAAGCATCCC
>JANPIY010000258.1:0-3212 GCA_031425255.1 Planctomycetota bacterium | reverse complement strand
CACTCCGCCTCGGTCGGCAGTTCCTTGCCCGCCCATACGGCGTAGGCATGAGCGTCGCGATAGGCGATATGCACCACGGGGTGGTCGAGAAGACCGCCGATCGATGAACGAGGGCCGTGGGGCCGGCGCCAATGGGCTCCGAATTTGAATGCCCACCATGCTCCCCAGTCGTGCAGTTCGACATCATGCATTGGCGGTGTGAAGACCAGCGAGCCAGCCCTGAGCATGTGCGGCAATGCGCCCGGATAGTCCTTGGCGTCCGGCTTGGTCTCGGCGACGGTGACGTAACGGGTTGCGTTGACAAACTTCAGGAAGTCGCGGTTCGTCACCGGCGTACGATCGATGAAGAAGCCATCGATTTTGACCTGATGGACGGGCCCCTCTTCCGGATAGTGGCTCCCGGAACCCATATGGAACGTACCGCCAGGAACCCACACCATGGGAGGATGCACCTCAGACCACGTGCTGCCGCCTGGAATGGGTTGCCTTGTGACCGCCATGTCAGTCAAAGCGCAGAAGGGAGGATGAAGGGTAAACAAAGTGCGCAACAGTGAATGGCGCGCTTCCTACCTCTGAATAATTCGAAATTTGCCATCGCCGTCACGGCCATTACTGAATGCTTGCTCGCCTGCCTCAATCTAAGCGGGTGCACCAACTGCCCTTTGCCGTCCTGTGACGTGTCCATGCGCTCGCTCAACCCACTTTCTGCAGGCGCGGCACCTGCCAGGAGCCGTCGAACGCCGCGGGCTTCGGCCAGTAAAGGCGCATCACCACGAGGAAGGGACCAGATGGAGCCGGCAGGCAGTTCGCCTCACGACCAGGGTTCGGCGCGCCTTGAATGTCGAAGGTGATGCCGCCGTCAGGATCTCGCACGAAGCTCGGCAGCATCGGGGAGTTCAGCAGGTAGCGGTTGAGCGAATTGGCAACCAGCAGGCTTTCCGGCAGTCGATACATCGTGAGGGACCAGAAGGCGTTCACTGGCGGCATTGCATCCGCCGCGAAGCGCAACGTGTATCGGTTGGTGCCATTCAGAGGCCGGCCCTCGCTATCGACCGTGAACAGCGGGTAGAGCGCCTCGTCGCGTGAATTGCCATAGATGCCGACCACGGCCGCGAGCATGCGCAACAGGTAGTCGTTGCCCAGGAACTCGCGCGTACCGAACACCTGAGCGGATGTAACCTCGCCCCGGTCCAGGCGTCGCCTGATGCCAGAGAACTCCTCCCACGCATCGGCGATGCCTTGCTCCAAGGCGAGCCGGGACGCGCGCTCCAGCGCTGCGGGGTCAAAGGGCAGCCCTGCGCCGACGCCGATGCGCGCGAAGCGCTGCATCAACGCCACCTCCGACGGATGGGTCGGACAGAAGCGCAGGACAAAGTTCAGGATGCGGAACACGTCGAGCGAGCTGCGCTGCTGCGCGGGCGTCAGCGGTTGGGCGAAGTCGATGACCGGCGCGGCGGGTGGCGGCGCCTGGCGCAGAAAAGACGAGAGGGGCTGCACGCGGTAGCCGGCCTGAACCCTGCGCACCTCGTCGATATCGTCCGGTGCCAAGAGCTGCGTGCGGTATAGCCCAAAGGCCAGTTCCGTCTCGCACCGGATGACGCGAGCGATACCGGTGGGCGTTTCACCGCGCCAGCCAGGTCCGGCGACCAGGAAACTGCCGCCTCCGTTTCCGGCAGTGCGGCTGCCGATGTAGTCGAAGTTGAAGGTGTAGGCGTCGATCAACTGGATGCTGTAGTAGCGGCTTCCGGCCACTGGCGGCACGGTGAGCATCAGCGGTTCCGCCCTGAGGTCCATGCCAACGGATGAGTAGGGCGTGTCCGAGTTCGGCGTCTGGACCGCCCGGTCTTCGGGAGTGAAGACGCGGGCAATGTTGGTCAGCGTGTTGTGGGGCGCCTTGAACTCAGGGTTGGCGCGATCGACGAAGTAAGCGTGCTGGATCCGATAGCTGTCCACCAGCGGGTAGCCGTAAATATAGGCCTCCTTCGCGATGGCGCGAATCTCGTCTGAGGTTGGAAGCGGCTGAGCCCCTGCCGTAACGACGCCGCTCGCGACGACAGCCAACACGGCGCTGCTGCCCAGCAGGGTTTCCCGCCGTGATATGATCGCGTGCATGACGGTCTCTCCGATTCAGCTCGATGGCCGCGGGGATTGCCGCATGGCTCAAGCCTCCTCCAAGACGCCGAGCAACCAGCTTTGACCACTGAGAGCCGGCGTTGGCGCGCAGAGCCGAACGGGTGGGACAGTAGCCCACGCGGCGGCCACTGCCGTAACCGCCCCCGTTCCTGCATCGTGTGCCAACATCGCGACGCCCCCAGCAGAGTCTGCGGTTGCCCGAGCTGCGCGGCGACCGACGGTCATTCCCAGCCTTTCCATACCTTGCCCACACAGGGTCACACCGGGGTTCTGGCCCCGCTATCCTAATCCCGCGCCCGGCACAGCGACGCCGGCCTGGCCCAATCGCGGTCGGATTCCTCTTGCCGCTCACGGTCCGCGAAAGCGTCAACGCAGAAACAGCAGGTGAACCCGAAACCGAACCTTCCGCTCGGCTGCGTCGTCAGGCCAGATGACGTTGTAGAATGCCTGAGCTTGAAAATTGCCAGGTTGCGATCCGATGCGCGCCAGGCGGCCAACACCGCCGCCGACGGGACCTGTCCACTTCTCGCCGCGTACATTCCAGTCGGCCGTGATGACGGGAGACGTCATCGCGTAACAGCCATCGTCGACGTTGTCGTTGGCGAAGGGCTGCAGGGTCAGCCTGTTTGCCTGTGCGCGGTCGCTGTTTGCACCGAACGACCAGATCTTGTTTGCGAGCGTGCCGACGACCCAGGTGCCGCTCTGCAGAAGGCCGACAAAGGCTGGGCCGGCCGCCCAGCGCCCGCTGCCCAAGACCCTGTCGCCCGCGGTGGAGAGGATGAATGTGGGCCCGATCCAAGGTGACAGCGCCGAGCCGCGATGGCGAAAGAAACAGGGTTGGATTGATGCCACCCAGGGCAAGCTCCCCCTCAGACGTCGGGGAAAGGCGAGGCTGAGACACAGGCGGTACCCCGCTCCTGGTGATGACGGTCCAGTCCTCGTTGAGGGTCTTCGAAACCACCGGCTGAATATTCAACGCGTTGGCCGCAGTGCCGTAGGGTCCGACGCGGAAGCTGGTGTTGGTCTGACCGGAACGCTGATCAGCGCCGCAACCGGGTCCTGCGCAGCAAGCGTGGTAT
>JANPIY010000257.1:0-2543 GCA_031425255.1 Planctomycetota bacterium | reverse complement strand
CCCAGCCGGCATCGCGGGCGGCGGCGGCGACGCGTTCGTAATCGTCGCAGACGCGTGCGTTGATGGAGAGCGTGGGGCGAATGCCCAGTCGCTCATACAGCTTGAAGAAGCGCCAGACGCCGACCCGCGTCCCGTATTCATGCCAGGACCAATTGGGCACGTCCGGCAACAGCACCTGACCGGTGGGGGCGGGAATCACCTGCCGCGCCATGGGCCGGGAGATGTCCCAGACCTCCAGATTGACGATCGACCAGAAGGCCATCCGCGCGCCGCCGGGCAGCGGTGGCAGGGCAGGACGGTCCACGATGGCGGTGTAGGGGATGCGGCTTCCCGGCAGGGTCTCGGTCATGGCTGTATGAGGCGCGCCAGCGCCTCCTCCCCGGTCATCACATGGGCAAAGGCAGTACGCAGAAGCATCAGCGCCGCGTTATGGTGGGCGGGGCCGTCCATCGTGTCCACGCAATCCTCAACAACGACCACGGCGTAGTCGCGCGCATTGGCGGCGCAGGCGGTGGCGAGCACGCAGGAGTTGGTGTTGATGCCGGTAAAGAGCAGCAGGTTGGCACCGAGCGCACGGAGCCGCAGATCAAGGTCGGTGGCGGTGAAGCAGTCGTAGCGCTTCTTGGTATCCACCACGGCGTCCCCGGGCTGCCTTATGCCCGGCATGATCTCCAGCCCTGGCATGCCGTCCAGATTGTGCCGCAGCACGTTCTTTCGGGTGGCGTTGGGGTCCTCGGCGCGGGTGCGCCAGAAAGGGTTCAGGGCGATCTCTTCGGCATCGCGATAGCGGGTGACGCAGTGAATCACGGGGAGTCCGGCGGCGCGCGCGGCGTCGAGAAAACGGCGGTTGGCCTCGACCAGCCGGGTTGCGACGGCGGGCGCAGCGGGCATGGTGGCGACCTCCGGATCGAGATGGCCGCGGTGCAGGTCGATCGTCACGACGGCGGCCCAAGGCAGGTCCAGCCCGAAATCCGTGGAAGCAGTCATGGCGACAGGGTGGGGGGTGGTAAGGCGCGAGGTCAACCCGAATTGTACACAATCAGTGTGTCGGACACGAACGCTTGCCACTTTCGCTGGCAGTACGGAGTGTTTCAGGCCTTATTGTAACCAATGCCCATGGATCTGCCCGCTCGTACCATCCGCCCACGGGCTATCGCTGTGGCCGATGCGCTGCGCGAGAAAATGCTCGATGGCGCCCTGCGGGATGGAGAGAAGCTCAACGAAACCCGGATGGCTGATGCCCTGGGCGTTTCTCGCACGCCGCTCCGGGCGGCGCTGCACGCCTTGGCGGCGGAAGGCCTTCTGGAATACGCCCCGAACCGTGGCTTCACGGTGCGCGACTTTTCCGCGGAACTGATCGACGAGGCTTTCGAGATTCGGGCCGCCCTGGAAGGCCTGGCGTGCCGCTTCGCGACCCGCCGTGGGCTGGCCCCCCAGGCCCGCGCCAGCCTTGAAGCCGCCCTGGCTGAAGGCGAGGCAGTGGTCGCCACTGGCCAATGTGGCGCGGCCGAACTGGAGCGCTATCGCGCCGCCAACGTCACCTTTCACGAAACGCTATTGCACGCTGCGCAAAACCGCCAACTGGCCGACACTTTGCGGCTGGTGCTGAACCGACCGGGCGCCTCGTTGCGACGTATCGTTGCATTCACACCGGATCAGATTCGACGGCGTGTCGATGACCACCGGCGCATTCTTGGAGCGATTCTTAGCCAGGACTATGGACGTGCCGAACTGCTGATGCGCGAACATGTGGGCGGAATCCGCAGCGCGCGCTGAAGGATGATGGCTGCGGTTCGGAGGTCGTGTCCTCGAGAGCCATCGCGCGCTGAGGGGCCAGCACACAGCGCGGCGCCGCCCTGCAATACCGCTATCGCTGGCCGCGGCTGGCACTCATGTGAATTGGGCATCCGTCACCTGCGCCGCTTCATCGCTGGCTGTGTCCGGAGCGATGGAGGTGTTGAGCGGTACCGTACTGACGGTCCTGAAGGCCGACGCTGCGTTGCTGTGCCGCTGCTGCCATTCAGCCAACAAGCCGTCCCGCGATGGCTCGCATGTTGCTGCCAAATCCCGAGCGGAGTGACGGGACGTTCTAGGATTCCTGTTCGGCAGAAAGCTGAATCGGCTTACTCGCCCGTCGGGATCGTCCACGGACGAATCATCCGCCCCGGCCAGGTCGACGGAAAGCCAGTGAGCTCCTCCACACCCTTGGTTGCGCCCAAACCCAGCGCGACCGGGACGAAAACCCGTTTCCGCTAATCGGCCACGACCCTTCCATACAAACCTTACCTCTGGTTTACGTTGACATGTAAAAATCGACGTAAATTTGCTCGAACGCGTAAAATTATAGTTCTAGCTTGTCTTTGCGAAGAGTTTTTCGCGATGGCAAGGGTATGAAAAATGACCACTTTTAATCTTGGGTTACAATTTTATATTTTATAGCCATAGTATCCACAAAAGCAATTGCGGAAGCATTCCAACAAAATATCCTATAATTAACTCTTGTATTGTGTGTGCTTTCATTGCTAATCTTGATGAGGCAACAA
>JANPIY010000256.1:0-1961 GCA_031425255.1 Planctomycetota bacterium | reverse complement strand
TGGGATTGGAAAATTTGGTCACCGTGCCACAGGTGACTGCGCCATCGGGGATGCGCAGGCCACGCACGTCAAAGGCGATACCTTTGAAATCGTTCCGCACGCTTTCGAACGGCATGTACTGCATGGTCTCGATCTGCGCCTGGATCTCTTCGTAGGCCTTGGCCTGGTTGGTGGCGCGATCGTTGACCCGCTTCGAGGTCACCATGCTGTCGAACAGGGTGCTGAGCCCGATGACCAGGATGACCATGGCGATCATCACCTCGACCAGACTGAGGGCACCGCGCGGAGATGAGTGCGGAGATGAGTGCAAAGAGGTGCACATGAGCGCCTGGGGAACGTTGGGGAGCTGGGTCTTCATGGGGTCACCGGTCTATCCTACCTCAGGACCACCAGAGCGCGCTGCGTGCCGCACCAGTTGCATCAGAAGCGGGCCTCATTCCCCCTCCGCGGGGCCGAACTGCCCAGCGCTCCGCCATCCGGTGGGCACCTTGGCCCATGACCGGTACCGAACCGCCCGGAGTGGAGGTACACTCCGGCGCTCATGCGCATCCTCCTCGTCGACGACCATCCCGATGTCCGCCACAGCCTGGCCTCGTTCATCGAACAGCTGGGCCATGAGGCCTTGCTCTGCGACAACGCGCCCGAAGCGGTGGCCACCGCCCGCGGCCAGCATCCCGATCTGGTGCTGAGCGATCTGCGCATGCCTGGCATGGACGGACTGCATCTGCTCGCGGCGCTCGAACAGCTCGATGATCCGCCGCCGTTCGCGCTGATGACCGCCTTCGGCGACGCCGACACCGCCATCGCCGCGCTGCGCAGCGGCGCGATCGACTACCTGCGCAAACCCATCGATGTACGCGAGCTCCATCGCCTGATCGAGCGCATCGACGCCACCAAGGCGATCACCGCCAGCGATCTCAGTCCCACGCCGGTGGTGCGCGAAGAAGCCGATGGCCTGGTCATCCACGGCGAGACCTTCGGCCGACTGGTGACGCTGGCGGATCGCCTGCACGCCGCCGGGGATCTGCCGTGCCTGATCGAAGGCGAGACCGGCAGCGGCAAGGAACTGATCGCCCGGCGCATCCATCATGGCGGCCAACCGCGGACCAGCCGTCCCTTCGTCGCGGTCAACTGCGCCGCCATCGCTCCTGGGTTGTTCGAGGCCGAACTGTTCGGCTACGCCGCTGGTTCCTTCACCGGGGCCCTGGCCGGCGGTTCGCAGGGCAAACTCGCGCTCGCCGCCGGCGGGACGCTGCTGCTGGACGAACTCGCCGATCTGCCTGGGGATCAACAGGCCAAGCTGCTGCGCGTGCTCGAGGACCGCACCTGGTATCCCGTCGGCTCGAACCAGTTGCAGACGCTTACGGCGCGCGTGGTGTGCGCCTGCAACGCCGACCTGTTGGATCTGGTCGCCAAGGGACGTTTCCGCGAGGACCTGTATTACCGCCTCAAGGTCGGCCACGTGCGGATCCCACCGCTGCGCGAGCGGCGCGAGGACATCGCCGCGCTGGCGCAGGTCTTCATGCGACGCATACGCCGCGCGCGTGGACGCGGTTTCCAGCGCCTGTCGAGCGAAGCCGCGCGTCTGCTCACCGCCCATTCCTGGCCGGGCAATGTCCGCCAGCTTCATCACCTGCTCGAACAGATCGGCATGCTGCACGACGGTGCGGTGCTGGACGAACGTCTGGTACGGGAGCATCTGCCGGCGGCGGTGATCCCGGCACTGCCCACCGCCGAGGCGGCCCCCTCCGTCCTGCAGCCGCGCGCAGTCGACCTGCCCGAAGGTGGCTTCGACCTCGACGCCTGGACCCGCACGGTGATCACCACCGCGCTGGCGAAACATCAGGGCTCGCCGGTGCGGACCGCCACCTACCTCGGAGTGACCCGCAAGGTGCTGTACACCTTGCGCAAACGCTACGGTCTCTGCGCCCAGGGCGAGGTCGAGGATCCGCCGTGACGCT
>JANPIY010000255.1:0-2085 GCA_031425255.1 Planctomycetota bacterium | reverse complement strand
GAAGCCGCCGCCGATGTTGAGCTCGAAGCGGCGGGTGCGCAGCTCGGGTATCAGCCCAATGCCGTGGCGCGCTCGTTGGCGAAGAGCCGCACCAACATCATCGGCATGTACACCGGAGCGGGTTCGCTGACCGCTGACACTCCGTTCGGCGCCGCCGTGCTGGCTGGACTGCAGAAAGGGTGCGCGGAGATCGGACGCGACCTCCTCCTGCACGGCCGCTTCAGCGATCATCGCCGTTGGAGCATCACCTATGCCGATCTCTGCGATGGGCGGCTCGATGGCATCCTCCTGCTGACCACCGCGGACGCGCCGATGATCGCGCAATTGACGGGTTCCTCGACGCCCCTGGTGGCGCTGGTCGACGCCATCCCTGGAGTGCCCTCGGTGGTGGCCGACGACGCGGGAGGCGCCGAACGCCTGGTGCGGCACCTGGCTGAACGCGGCTGCCGCCGGGTGCTCTGGCGGGCAGGCGGTGAACAGCCATCCGAATCCGCGCGCCGCCGCCTGGCGGGACTCTCCACTTCGTGCCGGGTGGCCGGCATCGAGCTGGTCATCGGGGATGGGGGCGTCGTACCGCGACCTTTCACGCTACGTGAACGCACCCTGCTGGAACCACGCGCGCACCCCAGGACCGCGGTGGTCTGTTTCGCCGACTATGTCGGCGACGCCTTGGTCGCCGATGCGGAACGACTCGGCTGGAACGTTCCAGGGGATCTGCGGATCGCCGGTTTCGATGGCATCGAACTGGTGCATCCGCCGCGCCCGCTGCGCCGCCTCACCACCATCCGCTGCCGGTGGGATCTGGTGGCATGGCAGTCCGTACGCGCACTCGATCAGCGCATCGAGGGGAAAAAGCTCACCGCCGAAACCCGTCTGCCGGTCGAACTGATCATCGGCGACACCACCTGAGACCGCTCACGGCTGCGTGCCCAGCCGCACTCCATCCGCCAAGGATTCCGCATGACTTTCCCCCCTCGTTTCCTTCCCGGCGTCCTGGCGCTGCTCTTCACCCTCGCGCCGCTCGCCGCTGGTGAGGTGAACGGTCCCACCCCGTTCCCCGCGGCCAACGATGAGAAGGCGTGGGCCGGTACCGGGCCCATCCGCGTGCATCCGTGGATGCGCGATAACCGCGCCTGGTTCTGGTCGCAGCGCGAGCAGGCGCAGGGCGCCGTGGTCTTCGTCGGTGATTCGCTGACGGGAAATTGGAAGCCGGAGCATCTGCAGGCGGCGTTCCCCACGTTGAAGATCGCCAACCGCGGCATCGGCGGCGACGTCAGCCGCGGTCTGCTGTTCCGTTTCAGCGAGGATGTGCTGGCGCTGAAACCCAGGGCCGTAGTCCTGTTGATCGGCAGCAACGACCTGAGTGCGCACGCCGCACCCAGTGGCGTCATCGCCAACATCGCTGCCATCGTCGCGCTGGCACGCGCACACGACGCCACGCTGCCCATCGTCTTGTGCACCATTCCGCCACGCGACGGTGCCGCCGCGCCGCTCAAGCCTGGCGCCCTCGCCGATCTCAATACCCGCATCACCGCCTTCGCCGCCGGCAAGGATCACCTCGTCCTGCTCGACCTCTTCCCCCTGCTGAGTGCAGCCGATGGCAACCTGCGCGCGGATCATTTCGACCAGGACCGCATCCACTTCGCCACCCCTGGGTACACGGTGTGGGCGCAGGCGCTGCGACCGGTGTTCGCGGGCCTTAAACTGCAATAGGGCGGAATGACCGCCACAAGCGAAGCCCTCGTGGCTCATAAAAAAGGTGGCCTCCGCCAAGCCGGCACGGGCTGATCAAAGCGCCAGCTCCGGATTGCCGCGGTCGGGATCGAGGGAGGGACTGACGTCGATGCCATTCCGCCCGGCCTGGCCGCTCGCGCCAGCATCGGGTGGAACTGCCGGCACGCCGCCCGTGGATGCACCAGCGGTGCTTGCGATGAAGGGCGACGGTATCGTCGGTGCGGTCGTCGCTGCCCGTTCCCCGCCGACGCTCTCGGATACGTAGCGATGGAAATCGGCGCGACTGATGATGCCCAGGCAGCGATTCTCATCATCGATCACCACCAGGCGCCGGACGCCGAAGGTGGTGAA
>JANPIY010000254.1:0-2210 GCA_031425255.1 Planctomycetota bacterium | reverse complement strand
CCAAGATCTGGCAGGAGGACATTCTTCTCCCCCGCCTATGGGATGCCAACGGCCACGCGAAGGGCACCATGGCGCCCGGCGGCTGGGTCGCGCGCTTCAACGCCGACGGCAGCAAGTGGGATCTGGTCGGCATCGGTTACCGCAACGCCTACGACCTGGCCTTCAACCTCGAAGGCGACCTGTTCTCCTACGACAGCGACATGGAATGGGACATGGGGACGCCCTGGTACCGTCCGACGCGTGCGACCCACAACGTCCTGGGCGCCGACTACGGCTGGCGCAGCGGCTCCGGCAACGCACCCAACTGGTTCGTCGACAGCATGCCGCCGCTGAGTGACATCGGCCCGGGCAGCCCGGTCGGCGTCGCGGTGGGAACCGGCGCGAAGTTTCCCGCGAAATACCAGAAGGCGCTCTACCTGCTCGACTGGACCTTCGGCACGGTCTATGCGCTCCACCTCGACCCTCGCGGTGCGACCTATCAGGCCACCAAAGAGGAGTTCATCTTCGGCCGCCCCTTGCCGCTCACCGATCTGGCGGTCGGCAGCGATGGCGCGATGTACATCTCCATCGGCGGCCGCGGCACCCAGTCGGGTCTCTATCGCATCACCTATAGCGGTGCGGAATCCACCGCTCCGGTGAAGGCCGCCGTGCTGACGCCTGAGGCGACCTTGCGCCGCAAGCTGGAAGCGTTGCTCGGCAAGCCCGATCCCGCCGCGACGTCGCTGGCGCTGGCGAATCTCGGTCACCCCGACCGCGTCATCCGTTTCGTCGCCCGCGAAGTGCTGGAGCACCAGCCGGTGGCCACCTGGAAGGAGCAGGTGTTCTCCGCCAAGACCCCGCACGCGCTGATCACCGGCCTGGTTGCCCTCGCCCGCTGCGGCGACAAGGCGTTGCTGAACCGCGCCTGCGAAGCCTGGATGGGACTCGGACTGGCCAAGCTCACGGTCGACGACCAGCTCGACGCGCTGCGCGCCGCCTCACTGATCATCACCCGCTTCGGCCAACCCGACGCGGGCCTTGCCCTGCGCATGGCGACCGTCGTCGATCCCTTGTTCCCGTCGCAAGACTGGCGGCTGAACCGCGACGCGGCCTCGCTGCTCGCGACCCTCGGCTCGCCGACGGCGGCGACCAAGATCCTCGATCAGATGCTGGCGGACGAGTCGCTGCCGCCCAATCCCGACCTCGCGCGCCTGATCGAGCGCAACGGCGGCTACGGTGGCCCGATCGCGCAGATGGTGGCGTCCAAGCCGGTCAGTCAGCGCATGCACTACGCCAACGCGCTGAGCGTGGTGAAGACCGGTTGGTCGCCCGACCAGCGCAAAGCCTACTTCACCTGGTTCGAGACCATCCAGAACGAAGCCAAGGGCGGCAACAGCTTCAAGGGCTTCATCCGCATGATCCGCGACGCCGCCTGGCAGCACGTGCCGGAGGCTGAGCGCGCGGCGCTGGCGCCCGACAAGCTCGCCAGCGGGCCGAAGGCGGTGGTCGCGCCGCTGGTCCAGCCCAAGGGACCAGGAAGCGAGTGGACGGTGGACGCCGCGGCTGCCCTGGCGCAGAAGAGCCTCGCCAAACGCGACTTCGCCAACGGCAAGGCGATGTTCAACGCCGTGCAATGCACCATCTGCCACCGCTTCGCCAGTGAGGGCGCGGGCGTCGGCCCCGACCTCTCCACCGTCGGCACCAAGTTCAGCGCGCGCGATCTGCTGGAGGCCATCATCGAACCGTCGAAGGTCATCAGTGATCAGTACCAGAGCCAGCTGATCCTGACCAAGGACGGCGCTGCGGTCAGCGGCAAGGTGGTCGGTGAGGAGAACGGCGAGTTGCTGGTCTCGATCAGCCCCCTCGACGCGACGCTCACCACCAGGGTCAAGAAAGCGGATGTGCTCTCGACCACGCCGGTGAAGGTGTCGACCATGCCCCCAGGCCTGCTCAACCGCCTCAACCAGGACGAGATGCTCGACCTCCTCGCCTACCTGATCTCGGGCGGTAACGAGAAGGACAAGATGTTCGCGAAGTGAGTCGCGGATGGATTGGATGATGCAAAACGCCCGCCGGGATCCCGGCGAGCGTTCTGCGTATGGAGCGGACTGGCGCGAAGCGCTTCTCTACTTGCGCGACAACCCGATCGCCTGCGCCAGCTCGCGCTGGATTCGCTGCACGCGCTCGGTCTGGCCCTTGGCGGGGAAACGGTCGTAGAAGCCGTCGGCGCG